>JAKFUY010000097.1 GCA_021732495.1 Legionellales bacterium
TCAGCAAGTGCTGCTGCGCCGGCAGCTCCAATTTGATTGCAATTAAGGTCAAGCGTTTGCACACTGCGATTAGTCTCTAGAGCCTTTGCAAGTGCTGCTGCACCGATAGATTCGATATTATTGTAGCTGAGGTCAAGCATTTGCACACTGCAATCTGGTCGCTTTAGAGCCTCTGCAAGTGCTGCTGCACCTGTATCTCCAATTTGTCAATGGCCATTAGGATTGATCCACTTTCGGACATTAATTTTGATCCACCCTAGGTAATTTTTTTTGTGCATTAAGGCTGTTTTTTTATCTCAATGGTCGCGTCTTTACTTTCGGCGAGCAGCACCTCAAATGCCCCATAAGTCCCTAACATCTCACCTTCCAAAAAACTTGATATTTTTTTAGGCAAACCCGACATTAAAAAACCTTATATTGTTCTCGTGTAAAAGAACATCTCTCTTAAAGTAGAGCAGCTCTCTTGGCATTCCAAAAAATTACGAGGAGCTGTACCTAAAAAGTTGATAACGTATTAAGAGAAAGATTAGCTTGCAACTCATCTTTTATCTTTTGTTCAGCATCGGCAACACTTCTAACTCTTTTATTAAACTGAAGTTTAAGCTTTTGCACACTGAAATTAGTCTCTAAAGCCTCTGCAAGTGCTGCAACATCGGCAGCTGAAATATGGTAACGCCCATGAAGCTTTAACTCCTGTATTTCGTTTTCTTGAATGCTTCTAATTAATTCAGCCAATTACTTTGGTGGCGTGTTAATTCTCCAAATTAAAATATTGAAAAAATTGATAATACTTTATCCTATTGAAATTCAGTCACAGTTTCTAAATTTCATATGAGTAGTATAGATGAAAAAAAATAAAGACAATTTGTCAGGTTGGGAAAAGAGGGGATAAGACTATAGCTACTTATAGATAGGTTTAACGGAACGGTATAGCAATAATATAAAAAGAATTTTGAGACCAATTATTTTGTAGTATCAGAAAGACAACTGCCCAAATTATTATCCAGAGTTAGACCTAAGTTGTCTTTTTTGAAAACCCGATCGGCCCGATAACTTGAACGAACCATAGGGCCAGATGCGACTTCAAAAAAACCTTTTGCTAATCCCTGATCGCGAAGCCAATTAAACTCTTCGGGGGAAACATAGCGCTCGATGGGCAAGTGATTGCGAGTCGGTTGCAAGTATTGTCCCAAAGTTAATATGTCAACTTGGGCTTCTCTGAGATCATCCATGGTTTTTAATACTTCATCCATGGTTTCACCTAAACCTAACATTAAACTGGTTTTGGTAAGCACATCAGGGCGATATTGTTTGGCATAACGCAACACATCAATCGTTTGATGATAGCCTGCACGAATATCTCGCACGGGATGGGTTAAACGCTCAACTGTTTCAACATTTTGAGCAAACACATCTACACCGCTATCGAGTAAGGTGCGAATCGCTTGATGACAGCCTTGAAAATCAGGGGTAAGTGCTTCCACTTTTGTGTCAGGACATTTTTGTTTAATGGCGCGAATACTATCGGCATAATGCAAAGCCCCGCCATCGGATAAGTCATCACGATTAACTGAGGTCAACACAATATACTCTAAATTCATAAGCTCAACTGTCAGTGCGGTATTGCTGGGCTCATCCTTATCAAGCCAACCATTTGGATTGCCGGTATCAACAGAGCAAAAACGACAGGCGCGCGTACAAACAGCCCCCATTAACATAATGGTCGCTGTGCCATGAGACCAGCATTCACTGATATTAGGGCATTTGGCTTCTTCACAGACAGTGGCTAGACGATGCTCTTTTACCTTGTCTTTTACCATTTGGTATTTTGGTGATGTCGCAGCTTTAATCCGTAACCACTTGGGTTTTGGAAGACGCTCATATTCTTTTGTATCACATGCCTTCATTCCATCTTTAATGGCGCTAAAGCCTTGCTCAGTTTGATATTTTTTACCACTTTGGATTACGACTGGAATTTTTACCCGCTTTTGCATACTGGACTCCATCACTTCATGAATGGATCATCCCAAATCTTATACAAAATAGCAAGGTGTATCCATTGAGATGGATACACCTTGTGAATTATAAACCCTCATAGGGTTTTACAATGACAGTGGTTCCGACATTAATAAAGTCTTGATTGAGCCATCTTGCGGCATCAGGCAATACCCGAACACATCCATGACTGGCATTATGGTTAGGTACATCATAAGCCGCATGAATCGAGTAGCCTTCATAAAAGTGCATGCAGTAAGGCATTCTTGCGCCCCCTCCAGTTTCTACAGGATATAAACTTGAGGTACAATCGGCACCTTTTTTAGAATACACATGGTATGTCCCCGTCACTGTACGGCAAGGACGACCAATATCAGGACAGTAATCTGCCCCACCTGAAGCACTACCGGTTTTAACCAGCTGACCATTCTTGTCATAAGCAGCCCAAGCATGCGCATTAGGGTCAAAAATAAACACTTTTTTACCTGTTGCTTCTTGAGTGGATGGAAAAGTGAAACTTCCTCGACTGTCTGAGTCCATGGACGCTGTATAATGAACATGTCCTGCATCGTCAACAATGGGGACACTTTTTGACGTCATGGTTTGACAACCTGTTAGTACAAATGGCAACACCGTTAACCATACTTTGATCCGCATTTGAGTTTCTCCTTTCAATTGCATTATCAAATATATCGAACACGGTGTTCAAAACTTTAGTAAAAGATTTAAAAAAAATACTTCGTGAATTTTTTATTGATTGGTCATGTAGTTAATGATCATACGCAATTGCTCATCGCTACACTCAAAACAGCCACCTCGAGCCGGCATTATGCCTATACCATTCATCGTGCTATTCAATAGACACGGAAGACCTTTTTTGATACGCGGCTTCCAATCTGCTTCGTTTCCAACGATTGGAGCCCCTACAGGAATTAATGGATTTTTTGCATGACAATTGGCACAAAATTGTTGGTAAATCTTTTCTGTGGCATGCGGATCATTTTTTAATTGCGATAAAAATTGCTCTGGATGATGACTTGAAGCCCATGAATTTACTGCTAAAAAAAACAATACAATGATTTTAAACATGAGATGACTCGCTAAGTTCTGGTGCATCGACAGCTTCTAAACATTGCACCATCAGTTGAAGACGCCTGCGTCCCTGATATTCATTGATATCCAATTGATACACCATTCGCACGTACTGCGCACGATGCTGGGGCCACACTTCGGTGTCAATATTAAATGCAATGGCATCTATCATTTGCTGGCCACCTACGATTTGTAACAACAACTTCAGGTGCTTCTGACCAACAATACGCTGTTCAATGATTTTGAAGACATTATCAAAACAAGGCTCGGGGAACATCTGTCCCCAAGGGCCAGCCTGCTGTATCAAATCAGCGGTATTCATGGTCAAATCATCGATATGTAACTCGCCATCAGTCCAAACACTGGTTTGGGGCTCATAGTTTAACAATTCTATTTGATGATCAAAAATCTGGGTAAATTTTTGAAAATCTTCACGCGCAATGGCAAGCCCTGCAGCCATAGCATGACCACCAAACTTGATAATAAGTTCTGGATGATGAGAATCTATCGCAGCCAATATATCACGAATATGAATCCCTTGAACCGAACGGGCCGAGCCTTTTAACTCACCGGCATCGCCATTGGCAAAAATAATTGTGGGTTTTTTAAATTTATCTTTCAATCGCCCAGCTAAAATCCCAATCACGCCTTGGTGCCACGTTTCATGATAAAGACATATCGCACTGGTATGCATTCCAACAGAACCAAACGCTTGCTGAAGATGTTGTAAAGCCTGCTCTTGCATTTCCGCTTCGATCTGCCGTCTTTCTACATTAAGCTCATCCAATTGGCTGGCCATTGATTTGGCTTGCTCTAAAGACTCAGAAAGCAGACAATTAATTCCTAAAGACATATCGTCCAAACGACCGGCTGCATTTAAGCGCGGCGCTAAAGCAAAGCCCAAATCACTGGCTTTTAATTGATGGCGTATTCGACCTGAGACATTAATTAAAGCCTCAATTCCAGGACGAGCCAGTCCTTTTTGAATGCGCATCAACCCGTGTTTTACCATAATACGATTATTTCTATCCAAGGGAACCACATCAGCAACTGTACCTAAGGCCACCAAATCCAAAAACTGAGCCATATTGGGCACATCGTGTCCTATTTGGGAAAACCAGCCTTGTGCCTCGAGAGCCCGTCGTAATGCAGACATGACATAAAAGACCACCCCCACACCAGCAATGGCTTTACTGGGAAATGTATCATGCGGTTGGTTGGGATTGATAATCACATCCGCTTCTGGCAATACTGCACCTGCAAGGTGATGATCAGTAATTAACACATCCATTCCGAGTGATTTTGCCCGTTCTACACCTTCAATATTGGAAATACCATTGTCAACGGTAATGATAAGATCGGGTTTTAATAAAAAAGCTTGTTCGACAATCCCTACCGTTAAACCATAACCAAATGAAAAACGATTGGGGACTAAAAAATCAACATGCTGGGCTCCCATCACCCGTAGTGCAGAAACAGCCAATGCACTGGCGGTTGCACCATCGGCATCAAAATCACCAATGATAAGCATACGCTGTTGGCAAGTAACCGCTTTGACTAATCTTTCACTTGCTTTATCGATATTCAACAGCAGATGATAAGGCAAAAGGGACGCTAAATCCGTACGGGCTTCTTCGAGTGTTACACCACGAGCCTGATAAAGTCGTTCTATCAAAGGTAAATGTGTATCTTCAATCAACTGTCTTCGTTTAATTTGCATGGTGTATCCAAGCTCTCAATTTCTGCCATAGCGATGGCCTTAACATTTGATAGTATTGATCACGCCACCACCACTGAACATCTTGATTAGAAAACAAGGCCTCTATCTGGGCAGCATGGGATGCTCCAACTAATAATACACCCTCGCTGAGGAGTGGTTTTTTAGGCGTCCAAGGCTTGGCATCAATCCCTGAAAAATCTCCCATCGCCCAAATCTCTTGCGGCAAATGCAAAGCCCCCGTCCCCCATACCC
>JAKFUY010000003.1 GCA_021732495.1 Legionellales bacterium
ATGTTTATGTCAAAAACCATGCTACATATTGGTTATCATGATTTTTTAATGCGACTTAAAGAAAGTGTGGGTTTAAAACAAATGATGCTGGGTCTTTATAAAGCGCCAACATTTGCAATATTGATAGCTCTTGTGGGATGTTTTCAAGGCTTTCAAGTTGGCAATAGCGCTGATAGTGTCGGCCATCAAACAACCAAGAGTGTGGTACAGGCATTGTTTTTAATTATCATCACCGATGCTGTGTATTCCATCATTTACAGTGCCTTGGATCTATAAACCATGCCAGAAAACATCATTGAAATTTCAAATCTAGACAATCGTTTTGGCAAACAATGGGTCCATCATAAGCTAAATTTGGATATCAAAAAAGGAGAGATTCTTGCTATTATTGGTGGGAGCGGTAGCGGAAAAACCACTTTAATTCGCAGCGTATTAATGCTCCAGGAACCTACGGCTGGAACGATCAAGGTCTTTGGTCAAAACATTCGACACATCAGTCACAACGCAGCCCAAAGAATTCGTAGCCGCTGGGGTATGTTATTTCAGCACTCTGCTTTATTCTCAGCACTGAATGTCAGGGAAAATATCATGTTTCCCATGCAGGAGCTTACTGATTTAAATTTAAAACAAATGGAAGATTTGGCTAATCTTAAAATTGCATTGGTGGGACTTCCTTTGCATGCTGGCGATATGTATCCGGCAGAATTAAGCGGGGGGATGCAACGCCGTGCAGCCGCTGCAAGATCGATTGCCATGGATCCCGAGCTCCTCTTCCTAGACGAGCCAACAACAGGGCTCGATCCGATTAGTGCGCGCCAATTTGATGAATTAATTGTGCTGCTCAGGAATAGTTTAAATTTAAGCATCGTCATCATTAGTCATGATGTCAATTCTTTAGAACGTTGTACGGATAGAGTCGCCTTTATTGGCGAAGGGAAAGTTCTGGCTGTGGAGCCAATTATGCAACTTAAAAAAAACGACCATCCCTTAATTCAGGATTATTTCAGTAAAATTTAAACAAATATTCGATTATTTTTATACTTTTGTTAAACTAAGAGAAAATTGTTAATCTATATGTCTTAATTTTATAAGAGGAACTGCTAGTGGAAGCAAAAACCAACTACACGTTTGTTGGCTTCAGCGTCATCGTGTTATTAATTGCCCTGTGCGTCGGCGTCATATGGCTATCATTTGGGTTTGACCAAACCTCTTATCAAAATTATGTGGTCTACACTAAAGAATCTGTGTCGGGACTGAGTGAGGAGGCTTTGGTGAAATTCAATGGCGTCAAAATCGGTTTTGTTGAAAATGTATCGCTAAGCAACGAATACCCCGGAAAAGTAAGGATTCTGTTAAAAATAGCTAAACGAACCCCTATCACCAAATCCACCTTTGCGACCATGATGGCCCAGGGTATTACTGGCGCATCCTACCTTAACTTGTCGATTGATGGCAACAATACTGGGCTGATTAAACCCACTGCCAATGCACCGATTCCAGAAATCCCTTATCATGATTCATTTTTTTATAGGATAGAGCAAAACTTTGACGTCATTTCCCGGCAGGTGGAAAATTTATTTAGTGAAAAAAACACTAAAAATCTCACATCAACGCTAAGAAATATCAAATTAATCACCAAAGTATTTAAAGAAAACAATGACAATATTCATACTCTCTTACAATCATTGCCAAAAATGTCTGCCGATCTGTCTGATGCTATCGCGCACATCAATCAAATGAGTAGCCAGGTTGCAAATGCAGGCAAAAATGTCTCTTCAACCATGAAAGCGGCGCGCTTTACGGTTGACAAGTTCAATCAACAAGCGATACCTCCTGCTGTTGATCTAATTAATCGTGTCAACCAAATTGCTGCGACCATCGAACAGATTTCTCAAGATATGCAGCAAAATCCTGCGATCGTCATCCGGGGCAAACAGCCTCCTCAACCTGGCCCAGGAGAGTAATATGTTTTTCAAGTCGCTTATCATCAGTATTGTTTTACTTGCAAGTGCTTGTACTTCCATAAAGCTTCCTGTAACAGAGCAGTACCAATTAACTCAATTTAGCCAAAAGGTATATCAAAACCCCCATGGAGAATACACCTTGTTTGTATCCCCACCTGAGGCACTGAGGGGTTATGATGGCATTAAGATGAATTACTCGACACAACCTTTTGAGGTTAAATCGTTTGCACACCATGCATGGTTAGGTGCGCCGGCTCAAATGATTCATCCACTGCTGACTCAAAGTCTGCAACGCAGTGGTTATTTTAGAGCGGTTTCTTCAGGAATATATAGTGATAAAACTGATTTGCGTTTAGACAGTCAACTGCTAATGTTACAACAAAATTTTACCACCCAACCCAGTCAAATGTTTTTGGTGATGAAACTTGTTCTCAATGATGTCAAAAATACCCGGGTTATTGCTTCAAAAATATTTCAATATCGCATACCTTGCCCAGCCGATACCCCTTATGGTGGCGTGTTAGCGGCCAATACGGCGGTAAAACGATTCACTGATGATGCGGTAAGGTTTGTTTCCGATCACAAAAGTGCATTTAACTAGAATTCACACCTGCTTTACATATAAAAAAACCCCCAATCTTGCGAGTGAGGGTTTTCAGCTGGTACTGCTATTTTTCCATACAAGTTTGAGTCACATAATGACCACAATGTAATGCATGGCCTGGTCTTTGATAAGACAACATCACGCCATCACTATACTGATTTACCATGCCACCTTGATAATGCAAGGTTGGTAAGCCAGCAGTTCTATAACCATCGCACCAATCACCACATAATGCAGCATTGGCAGAAGAGACACTAATTAATCCTAAGGCGATTAATCCAAACATTGATTTTCTAGACATCACTAACTCCTTTTATTGTGTATGCAAGTTAATTATAGTGTATTTTTAAAAAGCGCAATGTGTTTTCATGAAAAAAATAGTGTATCTATCCTAACTGATTGTTTTTTCAACATAAATAAATGTAAAAAAATATTACCACGCTCTTGTTTTCAAGCCAAAAACGGATAAAGCTGCGAATTATTTGTTGAAATAGTGATGATTTTACATGTAAACTAGTAGCATTTTAAGGCGAAAATATATACAATTACCCATCCCTATTAAAAGCATTTTTTAATACGATGAATCTAAAAATAATAAAGGAGTTACAAAGAATGGCATTATTTAAATCAATAAAACTTCCAGCACTGGCCGTAGGTGCCTTATTGTTGGCTGCATGTGCAAAAACCCCTGGAATGGCAGATGGACAAAATGCTGCTGGTGGCTTATCGTCACACGGATTGGGTGCTATGGAACACTTTGCAGGTCAAATGCCTGGTGAAATGTATACCTCTCAAACTCCTCACAACCAAATCTATTTGTTTGCGTACGATGATAGCAACCTTAATGAAAAATACATGCCTTCTTTAGAAGCACAAGGCAGCTATTTAAAAGGACATTCTAATGCTCGCGTTTTAATTGCAGGTCATACTGACGAGCGTGGAAGCCGTGAATACAACATCGCATTAGGTGAGCACCGAGCCAACACCGTCAGCGAAGCCTTAAAAATGATGGGCGTACCATCTAATCAAATGCGCGTTGTCAGTTATGGTAAAGAACGCCCAGCTAACTTAGGACACGATGAAGCATCACGTCAACAAAATCGCCGTGTTGAATTTACTTACGAGACCACACAATAATGAATAAATTGCAACAATTTTTACTTGGCTTGCTGTTACTAAATTGCACATTAAGTTTTGCATATGCACCTGTGGTCGATGAAAGTGAAAATTTTGCAGTGAACACTTCACGTGAGCCAGAGAGTCAACAAGCTCTGGCCCACGATGATGGCGCATCTTCATCCTACTTCGGCGATGCTAAGCCACAAACAAACATGGGGGATAATCAGACAGAGATCGCCAAATTACTGAATCAACTTCAAGAATTACATCAAAACGTACAAGAGCTTCGAGGTCAAATTGATACTCAAAACCATACGATTGAAACCCTAAAAAATCAACAACTGACACTATACAAAGATCTTGATGATCGCCTGACGCAAATAAAATCTGCGCCAGCAAAACAACCTGCTGTGGCCAAAACGCCCACTGCTATGAACACCAAGATAAATACATTGCCCGTCGCATCGAAAAGCCAAAACCCAGCTGATGAACAAATAAGCTATATGGCAGCTTATCACTTTGTGGAAAAAAAGGACTTTAGTAAAGCCCAGTTGGCCTTGCAAGAGTTTATTCAAACCTACCCTCAAAGTGGCTATACACCCAACGCAGAGTACTGGTTAGGAGAACTCTATTTAAAAAATAAAAACTATTCCGCGGCCATGGCACATTTCGAAAATGTGGTCAACAATTTCCCATCCTCCAATAAACATGCAGCATGCTTATATAAACTTGGCACTTCGTTAGCTGCAAACGGTCAAATAGACGATGCAAGAAACAAATACCAGGCTGTCATTCAGCAGTACCCCGACACCGATACTGCAAAACTTGCCCAAACACAATTAAACAAAATATGACCGCTTTACGTATTACGGAAATTTTCTACTCCATCCAAGGGGAATCAACAACCTCTGGCTGGCCCACAATTTTTATTCGCCTAACCGGATGCCCACTCCGTTGCCAATATTGCGACACCAGCTATGCTTTTCAGGGTGGGGAAAAACTTACTTATGACGCCATCATCGAAAAAATACAAGCTTATCACTGTCATCGCATATGCATGACTGGCGGCGAACCTTTGGCACAACCGGCATGCTATCCCTTTTTGACGCATCTGGCAGATAAGGGCTATCAAATTTCATTAGAAACCAGTGGTGCTCGAGATATACAAGCAGTTGATCCTCGAGTCATGATTGTCATGGATCTAAAAACACCAGACTCTTTAGAAGAGTCTGGTGTTTTTAGATCC
>JAKFUY010000027.1 GCA_021732495.1 Legionellales bacterium
TGAAAACTCAAAGTATGCCGGGTTGAAAATTATTCAGCCTTATGAGGGCTTGAGCGCAGTGCGATGAAAGTTGCATGCTGCGTTCTTAGAGGGCTGTCTCTCGGCAACGAGAGATGGCTACTCGACATAAAGACCCCGCAAATAAAAGCGATTTTACCAAAAATATAGCCTATGCAATGTTTAAAACGCATGTGCCGAAAGAATATCAAAAAGGATTTGAGCGATTTTCACCGAAATCACCTACTCATGTTAAACCTATGCATTTAAAAAGTTTTGTGGTTAACGATACCAATCAGCCTGCCGTTGATGCATTATCGCACCACCTTTCCATTCGAGAAACCCGAAAAGGTGGGCTGGGTGGGGTGATAATAGAAGGAGAACCAGGTGTTGGTAAAAGCCAATTGGTTACACAATTGCTGACAGAAGAACACAAAATGAAAGAAGGACAGGATTTTATTCGAGTTCCTATATCATTAGCGTATGATAAAAAACAAGAATTATTACTTAAAGCGTTTCATGAAGGTCAAATTGTCATCATCGATGAAATTAATGCATCCCCAATGATGGAGCGTTTACTCAATGCCTTACTAGAAGGACACGATTTAGATAATCAAGCAGCAAAAATACCAGGCTTTATGATTGTGGGCACCCAAAACCCACCTTCGTATTGTGGACGGGTACAAACAACCTTGCCATTAAAGCACCGATTACAAGCAGTTGAATTAAGTGAATACAAAAAAGAAGAGATGCAAGTTATTTTAGAAAAACGAGGTCTTTCTATAGAGCAAGCAGGAAAACTAATTGCGCATTATCAAGAACATCAACAAAAATCAAACTTATGTTTTAGGGATTTGTTAAAGGCAGCTCTAAGGTGCTTAGATAATGAATTCATTAATGCCAAGGAAAAGCTAAATGCACTTAAATTTGGAAATGAAGATGAACAAATGGCATTATTTATTGAGATGAAACATAAAGCGTTTCAAGCTTGTAAATCCTTTGAAGAAAAAATACAGATGCTCGATATACTAAAAAAAGATATTAACTCTTTAGAAAATGATCCCTTTATTATGTTTATTAAAGAAAAAGTTCGTTCACAGAGGGAGAAAAATGGTATAGGTTCAGAAGCTAAAGCTGAAAGAATAGAGAAAGCGATGGCGAAAATTTCGGTTGAAGAAAGAACGAAACTTGATAGACAAGACCCTCAAAGTGAAATCATGATGGCTTTGACTATGGGACGAATTACGCGGCGTGACAAGCCGGAATTAGCACTGGGTTTATTTAATCAATTAAATAAAAAAAAGGAAAGCAAAGCAGCCCCCCCAAAAAATCCTATAATAAAATATAGACCATAGTACTTGGGATCCGCTACTTTTAGATAAATTTGGCTTGAAGATACATCATGATAAAACTAAATTGATTCGTTTTGGGCTGTATGCCTTTATTAAACCTCTAAATACCGAAGCAGGGAGCTTAAGAAATAACTAATAAGTCTGGTTAATCTTATAATCAGACATAACCATGGTATAGTATTCATAGTATCCAATGATAGAAATTAAGACTTCTTCATTTCAAGCTGCGTGATTCACAAGACATTTTACTTTAAGTTTGCTGCGATGTTTTTCTGCAAGCCATAAATCATATTTGGCTTGTTGGTTTATCCAACTTTCTGCAGATGTCTTAAATGCAATACTCAACCTGATCGCCATTTCAGGACTAATTCGAGAATGGCCATTTAATAACTCAGAAAGTGTTTTACGAGTTACACCTAATGCTTTTGCAGCTTCTGTGATAGTTAAGCCTAAAGGCTCTATACACAATTCACGTATAACTTCACCTGGATGCACTGGATTAAACATTTTCAACCTCTCTAGTGATAATCAATATAGTCGACATCATAAGCATTATCGCCCTCAAATCGAAAAATAATTCTCCAATTTGCCTGGATTGTGACAGAATAAAAATCTTTAAGTTGTCCCTTTAATTTGTGTAAGTGTAATCCCGGTAAATCCATATCTTCAGGATAAACACTTGCATCAAGTCGTGTAAGTATTAATTGCAATCGTCTTTCATGATGCGCTTGAATCCCAGAAAGACTGCCTGTGTGATAAAATCGGCTCAGTCCTTTATGTTTTATTGTTTTTATCATAAAAATTCCACTTTATACACACCTTAATTGTAACCTGCAACGTTACGCCTGTCAAGCGAGCACGTGGATTTTCTTGAAGACAAACGGTCCCCAACTAGCGTCCTTACGAAAAATTAAATTGAACATATGCTCGATTATCACAATAATCAGACATATGTTATTATACAATAAGAGCAAAGATATTACTTTTTAGTGCATTTCGCTTACGACAAGTGTAATCCCTTCTGCTTCTTGTAAGGAATGGATCACTTCGAATAATGATTGCGCCGTAGGATTTCCACGAGCACTAAACATACGTTGCAAGCTTTTACTATTTTCACCAACTCTTTGGGCCAATGGCTCAAATAAATGCACTTCTATGAGTAAAAATAGAATTAGTGAGCGCTGATATCAGCAATACCATGTATTTCAATAGGTTTTCTATTAGGGAACTCAGCCATTAATTTCAATGAACCACCCATTGCAGAAATATACTTACTAAGCGTTGAAATCAACATATCAGAACGTTTCTCTAAACGAGATATACCTTCTTGCTTCATATGTAATATCTCACCAAGATCTGCCTGCGTTTTTTCAAGAGCTAAACGCAAATCTCGTAATGTCATTTCTTCAGCAATTAATTGATTGGCTCTCTCTTGAATTAAATCTTTTCTCTCTTTTGAAAGAGAGTTCATTTTGTCTTGCAATGATTTAGTCATCATTCACCTCGCTTTTTAAATTTGATAAATGCTTATCAAATCGTTGATCGGCTTTCTTAATTAAATCCTTGTAAAATCGTTTTTCACTACCGCCTGATTTATCACCACAAATAAGTAAAATTGCTCTTCTCAAAGGATCAAATGCAAATGCTAAACGCCACACACCATCATCTGCATTGAAGCGCAGCTCTTTCATATTAGAAAATTTAGAGCCCTTTAATGTATCAACATGTGGTCGACCTAATTCAGGACCAAATTTTTCTAAAAATTTTAAATGAGCAAAACATTCATTTTGAACTGATTCATTCAATTCATCGAATTCTGTATCAAAATTTTCTTCAAATATTATTTTCCAGTTCATGGATAAATTATGACATTAAAAACATATGCTGTCAAGGTCATATGTTTTTAAAAGCATTCTAAGAATATGCCTTGTTTCAAGTTAACCTATTTATTTAGTCATAATTATACATTTTGTATGTGCTTTATAGAGTGTTTCTATATAACAATTTGTATGCTAAAAAACGTTCGTTATCTTAATAATGAACATCTAAAATATCTTTTTGAAAAAAAATCTTACTTTATTCACCCCTGAAAGAAACGAGATTACGCAAGTTTTTTGATCAACGTACGATCTTTAGTCCACCGCCAACTTGAATAATATAGTAAAATTTGCTATAGTAAATATAACTACAAAGGTAAGCTATGAAAATTATAAAAACAAAATTATTTACTAAGTGGGCTATTAAAAATGAAGTGACTGATGAAGCACTTACAGCTGCTGCTAAAGAAATTGTTATTGATGTTTATGAGGCCAATTATGGTGGCGGAGTAATTAAAAAGCGTATAGCGAATAAAGGTAGAGGTAAGAGCAGCAGTACTAGAACTATTGTGGCTTTTAAAAAAGGCCGACATTGCTTTTTTGTTTTTGGATTTGAGAAGAATGCCAGAAGTAATATTACTTTGAATGAAGAAAAAGCATTTAAAATAATTGCTAAATCATTGTTAGCTTCTTCTGATTTTGAAATAAACGAATTAATTAAAGAAGGTGCTTTGATAGAGGTGAAAAATGAGTAAAATTATTGATGCCATGTTAGAAACAGCTAGAGATCTTCGTTTAAATACAATTACTATTAAAGAAATTGAAGCTCTTAATTTAAATGAAGTTAAAGAGCTTGAAGCCAATGAAATAAAAAAAATGCGCCTCAAGGAAAAGGTTAGCCAAGCGGTAATGGCTAAAATACTAAATGTTACTCCATCCACATATCAAAAATGGGAAAGGGGTGAAGTGCATCCTAAAGGAGCTAATCTTAAATTACTTCGGTTAGCTCATGATCATGGCCTCCAATATATCTTGTCTTGATGACCTAGTGTGTACGTAGCCTCTGTTTTCAGTCAAGATTAGTTCCCACTTTAATAATGTAGCTGTCATTAATGAATTTTTCATTTCTGAACTACTTTATCCGTTAGGGTTTGGGGGGAATTTTTACCATGAGTTTGACTGTACTTGGATATTAGTTTTTTTCTTAAAATTAGCTCCCGCATTTCGCAAGAATTTGTTGATTTACTTTTTGAAGAGATGCTATCGCTTTCTCAGCCTGACCTATCAAACTGATTTCCTCAACGGTTGGCGCATCTTGATACCATTTCTGACATTGCTCAAAAAATCTATCAACTTCTAAAAGATAGTCTAGTGCTGTCTTTAATATAACCTGTTTCTGATTTTCGGCCAAATTTTTGACATCAACTAATGAGGACAACTTATTTTCAGCAATCTCTAATTTTGCTTCAATCATTTCTAAAAAAATGGGAAGCATGTTCAAACCAAAAAATGGATTATCTTGTGTCATCAGAAAACCATTAAAAAAAGTGGAGATTTTATTTTAACAAAAATTCGCGCCCTGACCTACCCTTTTTGAAAAATCCAAAAAGACATCCTCTTATAGACAATAAAGGGTGTCTTCAGGACAATTTTTATATCTAATTTAGATAAAAAGTTTTTTTGTTATCCGCATCTTACATAAAGGTTAGTTTACAAAAAAACTATACCGTAACCCTCAAGTTGGTTTGGTTG
>JAKFUY010000090.1 GCA_021732495.1 Legionellales bacterium
TTGTTGTTTTGGTAGACCCAATTATCTACTTTTTGAGCCGTTGTTCCCACCCATCCGTGACAAAAATTCACAAAACTGGTTTCAATCCTTATTTTTACTCCCAAATCAGACCTGTATTTATACAAAACAGCCCTTATTTGAAACTTATTTGATCAAACTGTCCGCCTATGCCGGATCAGCACCCAAACTCACCGGTTCAGTGGCTAACATGGCAGCTTTCAGATATTATCGATTTCTGCGATATTCGATAATATCTTGCATCCTTATTCTCATGAGTGGTGATAAGAAATGGCATTATTATCGGATATTGACTTTTTCGATAATAATGGTTATGATCTAAGCATAATCAAATAGAGGCCAGTTACATGGATATACAACAGTCCCCCGCAGGACAAATCGTTAAATCACCCAAAGGGTATAATGCCTTTGTGCCCCATAGTTTGCCACCCAAACTAGAGTGGGATAATGCGGTGGTTAACAGCCTATCCCGTGCTGATTTCTTGCTTGGAAAATTAGCGCGCGAAGGCAGTAAGTTACCCAATCCTCACCTTTTAATGCGGCCATTCATCACCCGAGAAGCGGTGCTTTCCAGTAAAATTGAAGGCACCCAAGCAACCCTAGGGGAAATCTTAGCCGCGAGCGCCGGTGCCCATGTAAAGCAAAACCCCGACGATCTTCAAGAGGTGCAAAACTACATCAAGGCGCTTGATTATGGACTGGGTCGGTTAACAGAGCTGCCATTATCGTTACGTCTTATCAAAGAAATCCATGAGCACTTAATGCAAGGCGTTAGAGGATCTCATGCAACACCAGGGGAATTTAGGCGCAGTCAGAATTGGATTGGATCTCCCGGCTGTACGCTGAACACAGCCAAGTTTGTGCCAGCACCCCCTGACAATTTAATGGATTGCTTAGGAGAATTGGAAAACTTTTTACATGATAGATCATTACCGCCCTTGATCCATATAGCGCTTTGTCATTATCAATTTGAAGCCATCCATCCCTTTTTAGATGGAAATGGGCGTGTTGGGCGATTACTGATTATGTTGTTGCTGGTTGAACAAAGAATGCTGCCTTCACCCTTATTATATTTATCCGCATTTTTTGAAGCGACACGCGATGAATATTATAAACAGCTTTATAATGTCAGTGCAAAAGGCACTTGGCATGAGTGGCTCATTTATTTTCTCAATGGCGTTGCTGTCCAATCGGAAGATGTTTTATCACGCGCTGAGCGCATCAATGAATTATTGAATCAATGGAAAATTGATGTTGCAAGCAGTGGTTCTCAGGTTCCTGTGGACCTGGTGCAGCATTTAGCTGTGAATCCTTATTTCACCACGAGTAAAATTGCTGAAGACCTGGGTATTGCCTACAGCACTGCCCAAAGAGGTGTTCAAAAGCTTGAGGCTGCAGGCATTATTAAAAAGACAAATGATAATAAGCGGGACAAAGTCTACTGTGCTACTGAAATATTAAACATCCTAGAGGAACCTACAAAAATCAGGGCGGATGTTTATGAATAATAACAGCGCTCGGATCAAACAATACAGCAAAGTCTCAACAAGCCTTGCATGCTTGAGCAATGAAAAGCTAAAGCAGATTTTGGCTGATGCAAAACCAATGCATGAAGGCATCGGTGGTAAGTCAGCTTTAATTTCTATTGATGACACACCGGTATTTGTTAAAAAAGTGCCACTGACTGATCTTGAGCAGCTGGATCAGAATTTCATGTCTACGGCGAATCTTTTTGATTTACCACTTGGCTATCAATATGGCATTGGTTCTGCTGGCTTTGGAGCATGGCGTGAGCTTACAACCCATGTCATGACCACCAACTGGGTGATCACAGGTGAATGTGCCAATTTCCCTATCATGTACCATTGGCGCATTTTGCCAAGTCACCCAGGCGATATCAATATCAACTATTGGGGTGACATCGAAAAATATTGCCAATACTGGGAAAATTCCGCCGTCATTCGTCAACGCATAGAAGATCTCAATAAAGCATCTGCGCATATCGCTTTATTTCTTGAATATGTCCCACAGAATTTGCATGACTGGCTAAGCGCTCAAATTACTAAAGGCGGTGATAGCGCTGAAACAGCCGTTGTATTTGTAGACGAACAGCTCAAAGCCACAAACAAGCATATGAATGCGTGCGGCTTGATGCATTTTGATGCACACTTTGAAAATATACTCACAGACGGTAAGCAGCTCTATTTAAGCGATTTTGGGCTGGCGTTATCATCAAAATTTGATTTAACACCAGCAGAAACAGAATTTTTAAAACAGCATCATTCCTATGATCAAGCTTGCGCCGCTGTAAACCTGCTTCATTGTATTATCACATCACTTTTTGGGAAGGAGCATTGGGAAATTCGCTTGCGTGAATATCTCGCCGGTGAACTCAATAATGTTCCGCCTGCAATTGCACGCGCCATCAAACGATACATGCCCATTGCGTTGTGCATGGACGAATTTCTGGAGAAGCTTCGAAAAGAAAGCAAATCAACCTCATACCCTCCAACACAACTAGAAAAATTACTGAGAACAAGCTCATCGGAGACACCATGACCACTATTATTGAAACAGAAAGGCTAATTTTAAGGAGCTGGAACAAAGAAGACGCAGAGGCGTATTTTCAAATCAATCAAGATCCAAAAGTGATCGAATTTTTACGTGGCCCATTAACCATGGAACAGGTCAACGATTTTATCCCTGCGGTGAATAGTCATGGCGACAAACATGGTTACACTTTATGGGCTGCCTGCTTGAAAGAAACCGGTGAGTTGATGGGTTTTATCGGTCTCAATTACACTGATTGGGAATCCCATTTTACTCCTGCAGTTGAAGTAGGTTGGCGCTTAGGATCGCAATTTTGGGGCAAAGGATATGCGACGGAAGGCGCCAAAGCTGCATTAGATTATGGATTCAAGAAATGTGGCCTTAAAGAAATTGTTTCATTTACAGTACCAGCGAATGTTCGCTCTATCCGCGTGATGGAAAAGATTGGATTAAAGCGTGATGTGAATGGTGATTTTGCACACCCTAAATCGCCTGCTGATCATCCTTTATCACAACATATTTTGTATCGCTTGAGCGAAGATGAGTATTTGCATCAAGCACAGGAAACCAGATGAACCATAAGCACCTACAATTTATTTGTACTGAAATGTTACTCGGCTCAACCATGGGAGTGGCAACAAGGATTTACGGTAGTCGTGGTGGGTCCCTTATGTGGCAAGTCAATACTACGAATGGGAGCTATGCCATTAAGCAGCTCGCTCCTGTTATTGATCTAAAAAGTGAAAGAATTGTCACTAAATACGAGTTGACTGAAACAATCGCTTGTCGATTCACTCAACAAGGGATCCCGGCAGTTTCCGCACTAGAGAAATCTGGCAAGCATCTGATCATCATCGAAAACACCGGGTATTTAGTTTACCCATGGGTAGAAGGAAATACCTTAGGCCGAAATGAAATTTCAGAGGTTCACGCGATCAAGATTGCTGAAGTGGTAGCAAAGCTGCATGCTATTAATATGAGTATTCCTGAAATTGAGCCACCTCGGTTTGACATACACACCAATGACAGCATTGTAAAAGCGATTGACAGAGCCCTGTCATTTAAATGTTCCTTTGCAGTAAACCTAAAAGAAAAACAAAGCCTTATCTTATCTGTAAACGACAGCTATCTAGCGGCTATCCCTGCACTTAAAGAACATACCGTTGTCACGCATGGCGACTTGGATCAACTAAATGTTCTCTGGGATAAAGCAGGCCAACCGATCTTGATTGATTGGGAATCTGCCAGAAAATTAAATCCAACTCGCGAAATCGTGCGGACGAGTTTGAGCTGGAGTGGAATTGGATCAGAAAATTTTTCATTACCAATCTACACTCATATGTTGCGCACATACAACCAATCGAACGGCATATTACATATAAACCTTTTGAATGCTGCCTTGAATGTTTTTTTTGGAAGCATGATAAACTGGTTGCTTTATAATATCGAACCTGCATGCAGCGGTGATGCTCCAGAAGAAAGAGATACGGCAATAAAAGAAGTTAATTCGACTGTATTGATGATCGAGAGATTGAACATGTTAATCCCTACCTTGCTGAAAATACATGAATAACAGGAAAATAAAATGAAACATGTTTTTTTAAAATATAGACTTGGCGTGATATCAATATGTTTATCATTAGTCTTGCTATGTTCTTGCACCACTGACCATACAAAGCAAGTAGCAATTCCCAATACAGAAATTAAACAGATAACTGCGGCTGCAAATAATGTTCCATACAAACTTTTTATTGGCCTTCCTGAAGGATATAACTCGAAGGGGCATCACTCATATAAAGAAAGCTACCCTGTATTGTACTTGCTTGATCCGGATGTGGAATTTGGGCTCGCAGAAAATATCGCTAGAACCATGGTAAATTATGACAACATCGAACCATTTATTATTGTTGGGATTGGTTATCAAGACCAAGATTTATCAACGATGGATTCAAAAACATTTTGGGATAAATGGACGCAAAATCGCGCCCGAGATTATATTCCAATTCAAGTGTCTGCTGGTAAAGAAGATTTTGAAGGTGGTGATCATGAATATAAGGGGCTCGCAAGCCATACTGGTGGTAGCCAAAAATTTAAAGATTTTATAGAAAAAGAGCTTATTCCTTATATCGATAGTTCATATAGAACATCAAATGAACGCGCTTTGTCTGGCCATTCACAAGGCGGGTTATTTACAACATGGATGATGCTTAACCATCCATCTGTTTTTGAAAAGTACATCATATTGGGGCCTTCTTTATGGGTCGAAAATGAATAGCACCTTTTTTGCAGTGTGCTAACAAGAAAAAGCCAAAATGTACCAC
>JAKFUY010000139.1 GCA_021732495.1 Legionellales bacterium
CACCAATCGCTTGTGAAACAAGATTTGGCTTATGTGCGAATTGTTATGGCCGTGATCTTGCTCGTGGACATCTTGTTAATATTGGAGAGGCAGTCGGGATTATAGCTTCTCAATCCATTGGTGAACCAGGAACACAGCTTACAATGCGTACCTTCCACATTGGGGGAGCTGCTTCTCGTTCATCAGCTGCAAATAACATCCAGGTTAAAAATAAAGGTACAATTAAACTTCACAATATTAAAACGGTTAGGCAAGATAATGGTATGTTAGTTGCTGTCTCTCGTTCTGGTGAAGTGACTGTATCTGATGAATTTGGTCGTGAACGCGAACGCTATAAGCTTCCTTATGGAGCTGTATTATCGGTCAATGATCAGGATTCTATTGATGCCGGTAAAGTGATAGCGACATGGGATCCACATACGCATCCGATTATTTCTGAAATTGCTGGTTGCGTTAAGTTTGTTGATTTCACTGAAGGCTTGACAATGAACCGTCAAACTGATGAAACGACAGGATTAAGTAACATAGTGGTTATCGATGCTAAACAAAGAAGTAGTAACTTAGGTAAAGACCTGAGGCCTATGATTAAGTTGGTTGATCCTAACGGTAATGACTTATGTATATCAGGTACTCAGGTCCCTGCGCACTACTATCTACCTGTTGATGCGATTGTCAATTTTGAAGACGGTCAGATGATAAAGACGGGAGATGTCATTGCGAGAATACCTCAAGAAAGAACAAAGACTCGAGATATTACCGGTGGTCTACCTCGTGTAGCTGATCTTTTTGAAGCAAGAAAACCCAAAGATGCTTCTGTCATGGCAGAAATTTCAGGTATCGTAAGCTTTGGTAAAGAAACCAAAGGAAAGCATCGCCTGATTATTACTGGAGCAGATAATATCGTACATGAGGAAATGATTCCTAAATGGCGACATATTTCAGTATTTGAAGGTGAATATGTGGCCAAAGGGGAGCTTATAGCTGAAGGCCCTCCAAACCCACATGATATTTTACGTCTTTTAGGCGTAGGTGCTCTAGCTAACTATATCGTAAATGAAGTACAAGATGTCTATCGTTTACAAGGAGTAAAAATAAACGATAAACATATAGAAATTATCGTTAGACAAACGTTAAGGAAACGTGAAATTACATTTGTTGGCGATACTAAATTCTTGGTAGGAGAACAAATAGAAGATGTTGTAATGCTACAAGAAAATGACAAGATGAAGGAAGAAGGTAAAGAACCTGCTCGTGGATATCCAATTTTATTGGGTATAACGAAAGCGTCCTTAGCAACTGAATCCTTTGTTTCAGCAGCATCATTCCAAGAAACTACTCGTGTGCTAACTGAAGCTGCAGTGAGTGGGAAAATAGATGAGTTGCGTGGTCTGAAAGAAAATGTGATGGTAGGAAGGTTAATTCCTGCTGGAACTGGTTACACTTACCATATGAAGAGAAAAGAAAATAAAATTCGTCGTGGTAAATCTGAACCAGTGGTTTCATCACTTACAGCAAGTGATGTTGAGCATGCATTAAGCGAAGCTTTAAATGCGGAGCATCCACCTAGGTAAATTTTATTTCACCAACGTGGTGTATAAACTTGACAATTGGCTTGGGGTCGATTAAAATTCGGCCTCCTTGTCCTTGCGATATTAAATTGATTTCGGTCGTTCGGAGCGATAAAAAGATGGCAACAATTAATCAATTGGTTAGAAAACCAAGAAGAGATATAAAAAGAAAAAGTAATGTTCCAGCATTGGAGGCATGCCCGCAGCGTCGTGGTGTATGTACCCGTGTATACACAACCACCCCTAAAAAGCCTAATTCGGCTTTAAGAAAGGTTGCTCGTGTTAAATTGACCAATGGGTTTGAAGTATCTTCATACATCGGCGGTGAGGGACATAACCTACAGGAACACTCTGTTGTGTTGATTCGTGGCGGTCGTGTAAAAGATTTGCCAGGGGTGCGTTACCATACAGTTCGTGGTAGCTTGGATACTGCTGGCGTGAATGACAGAAAACAAGGTCGTTCTAAGTACGGCACCAAAAAACCTAAAGATAAGAAATAACATCAGGAAAGTATATTATGCCTAGAAGAAAAGCGGTCAAAGCTAGAAGTATTCTGCCAGAGCCAAAATTTAAAAGTGAAATTCTTGCGAAATTTATTAATGTCGTAATGCATGATGGAAAAAAATCTGTTGCTGAAAACATTGTTTATGGCGCATTGGAAGAATTAGAAAAACATCTTAAAAAAGCCAAGAAGCCTGAAGCCATATCTGGTGAAGTAGAGCAAATTCTCGGCATAATAGACTATTTTGAGAAAGTCATGGACAATGTCAGGCCAACTGTAGAAGTTCGTTCACGCAGAGTCGGTGGAGCCACTTATCAGGTGCCTATCGAAGTTCGCTCAAAACGTTCTATGGCACTTGGCATGCGTTGGATCATTCAGGCTGCAAGAAAACGTGGCGAAAAGGGAATGGTTTCTCGCTTGTCAGCAGAAATGTTTGAAGCATTAGAAGGTCGTGGCTCAGCTGTTAAAAAACGCGAAGAAACGCATCGCATGGCTAAAGCGAACCAGGCTTTTGCACACTTCCGCTGGAACTAGCAAGGGGCTATTGACGTGTCTACACTACTCGAATTCTACAGAAATATTGGAATTGTTGCGCACGTCGACGCCGGTAAGACAACTACGACTGAACGGATTTTATTCTACACCGGCACTTCTCACAAAATGGGAGAAGTGCATGATGGTGCAGCCACCATGGACTGGATGGTTCAAGAGCAGGAGCGTGGTATAACTATCACCTCTGCATCAACCACCTGTTACTGGTCAGGTATGGACAATCAATATCCGAAGCACCGTATTAATATTATCGACACACCTGGACACGTTGATTTCATGATCGAAGTTGAAAGATCCTTACGTGTATTAGATGGTGCTGTCGTTGTTTTTGACTCCGTAGCTGGCGTTGAGCCACAATCTGAAACGGTATGGAGGCAATCGGATAAGTATGGTGTGCCACGGATTGTTTTTGTAAATAAAATGGACCGCATGGGTGCAAACTTTCTGAGAGTTGTCGAGCAGATTCAAAAACGTTTAGGAGCGTATCCTGTTATTCTTCAGTTGCCTATAGGTGCAGAAGAAGAGTTTAGAGGCGTAATCGACCTTATCAAAATGAAAGCCATCTTCTGGGATGAAGAAAACAAGGGTATGACTTTCAAATATCATGATATCCCAACAAATATGGTCGCTCAATGTAAAGATTTAAGACTGCATATTCTAGAGGTTGCCGCAGAAGCAGATGAAACGCTGATGGACAAGTACTTGGAAGGGAAAGAAATTTCTGATGAAGAAATCAAAGCTTCAATTCGCAAAAGAACTATTGCGAATGAAGTTGTTCCTGTCTATTGTGGGTCTGCCTTTAAAAATAAAGGTGTTCAAGCCGCATTAGATGGCATTCTTGACTTTCTACCATCCCCAATAGATATTCCAGATGTTCGCGGCATAGATGAGGATGGTGAAGATTGCACCAGAAAAACTTCCTATGATGAATCATTTTCTGCATTGGCATTTAAAATTGCAACTGACCCCTTTGTTGGCACATTAAGCTATATTCGTGTCTACTCTGGTGTTTTGAAATCTGGTGACACTGTATACAATCCAGTCAAAGGCAAAAGAGAACGTATTGGTCGTCTACTTCAAATGCACGCAAATTCCCGTGAAGAGATTAAAGAAGTAAGAGCTGGAGATATTGCTGCCGCTGTTGGCTTGAAATCAGTAACCACAGGTGATACTCTCTCTGATGATAAAAAAATTATTACTCTTGAGCGTATGGATTTTCCAGACCCTGTCATTGCAGTTGCTGTAGAGCCAAGAACAAAGGCAGACCAAGAAAAGATGTCAATTGCTCTAGGAAAACTTGCACAAGAAGATCCCTCATTCCGAGTACATACTGATGAAGAATCTGGCCAAACTATTATTCAAGGAATGGGTGAGTTGCATCTAGAGATTATTGTTGACCGCATGAAACGAGAGTTTTTAGTCGAAGCCAATGTAGGCAAACCACAAGTTGCATATCGTGAGAGCATTCGAATAGCTGTTGAACAGGAAGGTAAGTTTGTTCGTCAGTCGGGTGGACGTGGGCAATATGGACATGTTGTCATTAAACTTGAGCCTAAGACAAGAGGCACAGGCTACGAATTTGTAAATGGTATTATAGGAGGCGTTATTCCTAGAGAATACATTCCAGCTGTTGATAAAGGGATTCAAGAACAATTAACGAATGGCGTTCTAGCTGGTTATCCTGTCGTTGATGTAAAAGTTACTTTGATCGATGGATCCTATCATGATGTAGATTCCTCAGAAATGGCATTCAAAATTGCAGGCTCTATGGCATTCAAACAAGGTGCTATGAACGCCAATCCTGCATTGCTAGAACCCATTATGAGTGTTGAGGTTGTAACCCCAGAAGATTACATGGGTGATGTGATGGGCGATTTAAGTCGAAGAAGAGGGGTGCTCCAGGGTATGGATGAATCTCCAGCAGGCAGAGTGATTCGTGCAGAGGTTCCTTTAGCAGAAATGTTTGGATACTCTACTGATCTTCGATCTGCAACCCAAGGGAGAGCTACTTATACGATGGAATTTGCTAAATATGCAGAGGCGCCTACAAACATTGCTGATGCGATTGTAAAAAAACACTAACTTACTAACTAACTAATTGGTGACTATGATGTCAAAAAGTAAATTTGAACGAAAAAAACCGCACGTTAACGTTGGAACAATTGGACACGTTGACCATGGCAAAACAACTTTAACAGCTGCAATTACAACGATTATGGCGAAGAAGCATGGTGGT
>JAKFUY010000096.1 GCA_021732495.1 Legionellales bacterium
CTGCTTATCACTTTAGCCGCGGCAATGAAGTCAATCTCAATTGGTATCACTATCGTCGAAGCACATCAAATTTTGTCAACGTTACCAATGTTAACGATTTACTTATTCCATTCCAGAGTGACACTTTTAGCAGCAATAAAGTAACAGCCTTTATTCAACCCCAGTGGGACCAAGCCAATCTTGAATTTGCACAACCCCTATATTTTGCCAAAAATAAGTTTTTAAGACTGCATGGCGGATTAAATTATTCCCGAGTCAGCGCAAATACGACACTGAGTAATTCCTATGTCGATGTTGATTTTGAAACTGAAAAAGAAAGCAATATTGTGTCTTCATATAGCTCTAGCACGGTGTTTAATGGTTTTGGGCCGCGTGTGGGTGCTGATTTTAATTATCAATTGGATAATCATATTGGTGTTTACGCAACAGGCGCAATGTCTTTATTGGCAGGAACCAGTAAAGCCTTTATTGGGTACAGTACTGCTGAGAGTTTAGAACAAGCAACATCTTCTTATCCTTTGGCTGCTAATTCAGGTTTGGGTTTCAGTACACCCAATGTCATTCCTGAGCTGGATGCGAAACTTGGTATCATGTACAACTATGAGACGACCTATGGTGAACTGAGTTTGGATTTGGGTTGGTTATGGGCGCACTATGTCAATGTCATCGGAAGTTATGGCCTAACAAAAAACTCGCCTCTGACATCATCACTGACTAGTTTTGGGGTGCAGGGTTTATATGCGGGTATGAAATGGCTGGGGAACTTAGGTTAAAGGCTATGATATGTCCTTGCACTTAAAAAACATTTAACATCAAAACAATATGTCGTTATAATGCTCCCTAAAATCCGAGGAAATGATAGGTAGTAGCATGAAACGTCTTTTAGTCGTTGGTATGGTTTTTTCTGTAATTTATTCTACTGTAGGGTATGCACAAGCTGAAGATCTGGCTAAACAACTTGCGGAACTAAAGGCACAGACCACCGCTTTGCAAAAACAATTAAAGACTTTACAAGCGCAGTTGCCCAAGGGAAATCCTGAAACCAAAAAAGTAGATGCGGTATCAGCAGAACCTAAAAAATCCGCGATTAGCGCTCAGATAAACAAGGTGCCTGTGCCTAAGGAAAATCCTGAGACGAAAAAAATAGATGCTGTATCGCCAAAACCAGTAAAACCGGCTGTTCCTGCGCATAAGCGTGCGCATCCAAGATCCTCACTTGATTTTAGGTCCCCTGATTCGCCAGTGACCCCCAGTGATGACAATAAAAACAAGCGAAAATTGTTTGCCAAAAAACGACCCATTATACCCGGTGGCACACCACCTCGAAAGCCAGTGCATCAACCGGATCAGTCTGCCCATGAAACAAGTGTTGTTGTGCGATCGATTGACCTCGATCCGGAATCTTCGGACTTTTATCCCACCGCCTTAGTGGCTGACGGACGGGTACTTACCTATATTGCTGGCACCCCAGTGGTGACTTCTCCCTATTTAGGTTCTCGTCCTGCTTTTGACGGATCGGATTACATTGTTAATATTTCAAGTATTAACCGTGATATTCGTTTGATGCAGCAGCGCCGTAATTTATATCGCGCCTACGAACGCGTGGGTTATAATGCACCCAATATGCCGATTCTCATGTTCAGCGGCAAGGCCCAGCCCATGGGTTATTTTGGGCACAGCTCAACCAATCAAAGCTCAGGAGATTGGACATTTGCAGCCAGTGAGCTCGATTTGGCCGCATTTTTAAATGACAAGGTGGAAGCGTATATGTCTATCGCCTATAATCAAGCACCTCCTCCTGGCGGTGGCCAACGGGTTGCTAATTCGGTATTTGGTCTTAATTTAGGATTTGTTAATATTGGGGATCTGGATCACTCTCCCATCTATTTCACTGCCGGGCAGTTATTTGCTCCCTTTGGTCGGTATTCTACAGGTATGGTCAGTGCACCTTTGACCATGATTTTCTCAAGGGTCCGCACCCGACCTGTTATTTTAGGTTATAAGTCACAATCGGATTCAGGAATGTTTGCTGCAACCTATGCTTTTCATAGCGACACCTCTTTAGGTAGTCACGCAGCTGGTGGGTTTAACTGGGGCTATATCGTCAATGCCCATGATTTTACCGGGGAAGTGGGGGCTAGTGTCATCAGTTCAGTTAATGATGCATCCGGAATGCAATATACTGGTGCAACCATTGGAACCACATTTCCAGGCTTTGGAGTTCCGCTCTATGGCTCGGAGGACGTTCAAAAAACACCCACAGGCGGGATTCATGCGACAGTCAGTTTCGATAGATATAACGTAACGGCTGAGTGGATCACGAATCTTAGTCCTTTTAGAGAGCAAGATTTAAGTTATAACGGGAATGGCGTTCAGGGTAGCGCTGGGCAATTGGAGGCTGGGGTCACGTTTATGACCTTGGCTCGCCCTTCAGGTTTATATCTAGGATATCAGTGGACCAATCAATTATTGGCTTTAAATTTACCGCGGCAACGGTTTATTACCACATACAATATTTCCATATGGAAAGATACTGTAGAGAGTATTGAGTATCGTCATGATATCAATTATGCGCCGGACGATTTCGCTACTGGCGCATCTACTCCAGGGTTTGTAAATCAATATACTTACGGAAGTAATGGAAGCTATGATATGCTCTCTCTTCAAATAGGTGTCTTTTTTTAATAGGGGTGATAGATATGTCTTTAAAATCTGATCGCTGGATCACAGATATGGCTTTAACGCATGGCATGATCGAGCCATTTGAAGCCAAACAAGTTCGACAAACAGGCGATAAGCGCATTATTTCTTATGGTGTATCGAGTTATGGGTATGATGTTCGCTGTGCCTCAGAATTCAAGATATTCACCAATATTAATTCAGCAGTGGTTGATCCCAAAGCATTTGATGAAAATAGTTTTGTGAATGTCGAATCAGATGTCTGTATTATTCCGCCAAACTCATTTGCATTAGCCAGAACCATTGAATATTTTCGAATTCCTCGTGATGTACTAACTATCTGCTTAGGGAAATCAACGTATGCGCGCTGCGGTATTATTGTCAATGTTACACCGCTTGAACCTGAGTGGGAGGGGCATGTGACATTGGAGTTTTCCAATACGACGAATTTGCCTGCTAAAATTTATGCCCATGAAGGTGTGGCGCAAATGATATTTCTTCAAGCAACAGATCCGTGTGACGTCTCTTACAAAGACAGGAATGGCAAATACCAGGGACAACTCGGTGTTACCTTGCCCAAGGCTTAATCCTCGTCATCAGCTTGGGAAATTGGATATTGCATTTTCCCGGCATTGATACCCTCTTTTAAAGCTTTGCCTGGCTTGAAATGGGGGATGAACTTTGCTTCAGTCGTAACCCTGACACCGGTTTTGGGATTAAACGCTTGTCTGGGTGGGCGGTGATGCAGTGAAAAGCTGCCAAAGCCACGAATTTCAATCCGTTTTCCAGATATCAAGGCTTCCGACAAATGTTTTAGTATCAGATTTGTGGCCTGATTGATTTTCTTTTCAGATAAATTGGGTAGCTTCTGTGATAAAAACATATTGAGTTGTGATTTTATCATGATTTTTTTTCCATTATTGGGAATAATTTTTTAATTCTCTTAATTCTAGTATAGAACGAACTTTGAAATATTCAATTGTTTCTTTATATGAGGTTGCTATCGTTGATAAAATACAACACCATACTTGCTGATATGCTCAAGTAATGATGCGTTATCAATTTTATTTTTTAGTGACAAATCAATCTTCCACGCCAAAAGCAAGTCATCAAGTTCGTTTTCAATTTTCAACAATTGCGTTAAGTTAAGCATCTCGCCTTCAATACAGAGGTCGATGTCTGAACTGGAGCGGAAGGTTCCTTTTGCTCTTGAACCATATAATATCACTTTTGTTACGTCGGCATATTGGGCAAATATAGCTTGTAGTTTGATGATGGCTTCCGGTGGAAGTCCAAATAAGGCAGTATTTTCAAGAGTCATGACGGATTAATGATTGCATGCGTTGGAGAAAATGATTAAACAACTCACAGTATTGACGGATAATTTTTTCAACTATTTCATTGGCCACCTTGAGATTGTAGGTATGTGACGTTTGATTGCGACTCATTATCATTTCCATCCATCCTTCCCCATCAGCAATCAGTCCTTGACTGAAAGATTCACGAATAGCATCGCGAGATCCGGTAATATTGGTATTGCCTTGATACAGGAAGTAATCTTTCATGACGTTCCACGCTAACTCATGGGTGAATTCAAATGCTTGTATTAGCCCTTGTTTTTCAAGCTCAGAAAGATTTCTTTGTTTGGATAAGGTGACTGCTGATATTAATTGCGAAAGGGCCTTGTCATAGTTCATAAGACGCTGTTGCCAGCGAATATCAGTTATTTTTTGCATTAATAGTCTCCACGGCGCCTTTTGAGAGCAGTTATAGCCAACACGTGAGTCTATAATACATCGTTTATCATAAAATAAAAATAAGCGGCTATTAAGTGCTATGCACTAATGAGGGTTCAACGCTCAGAGATCCCCTCAAATTTAGCAATCAAAAAAACACCATAACCTATTGATTTTTATCAGGAAAGGATCATCATTACCTCATTTATTTTGAGGAGTATAATAATATGACCCAGCCAGTTTCGAGCAATAAAAGAGCAAAGAGAGTAGATACGACTAAAGTTTTTGATTTTGTTAACAGCATTTTTGGTGAAACAATGCACTTAAAACGTGTAGGCTCTATAGCTGATGCGGCAATAGGTCTACTCACTGCTGAAGAACTTATTTTACATAAAATTGGAGCA
>JAKFUY010000063.1 GCA_021732495.1 Legionellales bacterium
TTTTTATTCAAATTACTCATGAGATATGTATATCAACCTGAAAATTATCGAAAATATATTCCTTATGTCGCGATGGGTCTGGCTGTTTTTCTCATCAAAAAATATAACAATCATGGCTTATCCAAAGTTTTTTCATTATTCAGAGATACAATTGTGTTAATTAAAGATCTATCTGAGCAAGTTCTTACTGTATATAAGCCTATGTAAACCCTGTCAATATCTGTGGATGAATACCTGTAATTTCATTTTTTAAATGTTCTTCAGATCTTATACACAACAAAACATGCGGTGTTTGACTAGGTCTATTATTGGTATATCTTATTGTTTATATGTTATAAAAAAAACTTATGAACCGATATTTTCAACATAATAATAACCATAAATAAGATCTTAATACTTTTATATTAATAATAGCGAGCATGTTATTAATGCTGTCTTACATACAAACATGCTATTTTTTTGCAAAACCATTGACACTTTTGAATTATTTCCATATGATTGGGCGTTTTAATCTTTAATGTAGTAATAATTATGAAACGTACTTTTCAACCCAGTAATTTAAAGCGAAAAAGAGACCATGGTTTTCGTCATCGTATGTCTACACGAGGTGGTCGTTTAGTGATTAAACGACGTCGTGCAAAAGGACGTAAGCGTTTGTCTGCTTAAGTGTATAGGTTTTGTTCCAATAGACGCATGATTAAAAAATCAGATTTTGATCATGTGTTTCTCAAAGCAAAAAAATTGGCTATTGGTGGTGTATTACTTTTGTACAAACCCAATTCCCTGCCTCATGCACGTTTAGGTTTTGCAATATCTAAACGTTTTGTTGCAAAAGCTGTAGATAGAAATAAAATTAGGCGAATATTAAAAGAAAGTTTTCGCACCCAAACCAATATCCCTGCTTATGACATCGTTGTTCTAATGAAGCAATCATGTGACAAACAGAAGATAGCCTTGATACAAGAAAACATTGAACAATTATGGCAAAAATTAAATCCTTTGTGAGTTGGTTGTTTTGTTTTTTAATTAAAATCTATCGATATAGTGCTTCTAGTTTATTTCCTAATGCCTGTCGATTTTATCCATCTTGTTCTAGTTATGCCTTAGAAGCGATTCAAAAAAAAGGTCCTATAATAGGTTCTTTTTTGACGTTTAAACGTATTTGCCGTTGTCACCCTTGGAATCGAGGGGGATATGATCCCGTGGAACCAACATAAGAGACGATTTATGGATATTAAAACCATTTTTTTATATGCCGCATTTGCTATAGTCAGTTTTAATCTATGGACAGAGTGGAATCATGCTCATCCTATAGAAAAAACAGAGCAAGTGGTAAAAGTTGCAGAGCCCGTCGTTCATACGCAAAGTAACGCTGCCTTAGATCCCTCGATTAAAGCAATTTCAGATCAATTTGTTAGTGTAAAAACAGACGTTTTAAATTTGAAAATAGATTTACAAAATGGTGATTTGGTCTATGCATCTTTATTAAAGTTCCCTAATAGTTTAAAAACGGACGCCCAACCATTTACGTTGTTCCAACAAGATATACAACAGCAATATTATGCCGTTTCTAATTTTATTGAGATGAAAGGCAACCAACCTGAAAATATAAAAATTCAATACACCTCTACACAAGTCAATTATGCCTTGGCTGAAAATCAAAATGATTTAGCAGTGACATTTCAGGGAATAAACAGTTCTGGATTGAAAGTTGATAAGGTATACCACTTCAAGCGCGGAAGTTATGTTATTCAAGTCAATTATGCAATTCAAAATTTAACGCCTCAAATTTTCAAAACCTATTTAAATCAACAGTTGGTTTGGCAAAACCCACAAGTTCCTGAATCCAGTATGTTTCAAATTGGTTCTTTTACAGGGGCGTCATTTGGGCAACCTGGCAAGCATCGCTATAAAAAAGTCAGTTTTGATAATATGAAAAAAGAAAACTTAGATGTCGATAGCCAGGGTGGATGGGTTGCGATGCAACAGCATTATTTCCTAACAGCATGGATCCCTCATCAAAAAGGACTTAATCGTTTATACACCCAAGCCAATCAAGATAAATATACGATAGGTTCGGTTAGTGAGCCTTATACCTTAAAACCACAACAGTTATTGACTTTGAATAATCAATTATATGTGGGGCCAGAAGATACTGCTGTGTTAAAAACCTTAGCACCTGGATTGGATTTGACCGTTGATTATGGTTGGTTATGGTTCTTGTCAGATGCTATCTTCACAGCCATGCGTGCGATTGATAAGGTGATTGGCAATTGGGGATGGAGTATTGTGATGATAACCGTGCTCATTAAAATGTTGTTTTATCGCTTATCGGCAAGTAGCTATCGGTCTATGGCGAATATGCGACGTTTGCAACCTAAATTAGAACAGTTAAAGCAGCGCTTTGGTGATGATAAAGCTAAATTCAGCCAAGCGACTATGGAGTTATACAAGCAGGAAAAGGTTAATCCTTTGGGGGGCTGTTTGCCCATTGTCATACAAATCCCTGTTTTTATTGGTTTATATTGGGTGTTGGTTGAAAGTGTTGAATTAAGACATGCACCATTTATGTTTTGGATTCAAGATTTATCAGCCGCTGATCCCTTCCATGTATTGCCATTGATCATGGGTTTAACCATGTTGATTCAACAAAAACTGAATCCTGCTCCACCAGATCCTACACAAGCCAAAGTGATGATGTTAATGCCTATTTTCTTTACCATTTTATTTTGGGGCTTCCCGTCTGGTTTGGTATTGTACTGGATTGTGAATAATACTTTATCTATTTTACAACAATGGTGGATTACCCGAAAATATAAAAATATTTCTGTGACAAAATGACATTCAGTAATGATTCTATTGTAGCTATTGCTACCCCTCCTGGAAGAGGAGGGGTAGGTATCGTTCGTTTATCAGGTCCACAAGCACTTAAAATTGCAGAAAAAATCACGCAAAAACTCGTTTTCAAACCCCGTCAGGCCCATTTCTATCATTGTTATGATGAACAACATCAAGTTATAGATGAAGGCATCATCATTCATTTTAAAGCACCCCATTCCTATACTGGAGAAGATATCGTTGAGTTTCAGATGCATGGCTCTCCTTGGGTGTTAACTGAAGTGATGCGTATGTGCCAGCATTATGGGGCAAGCCTTGCCCGTCCTGGTGAGTTTACTGAGCGGGCATTTTTAAATAATAAGATGGATTTGTTACAAGCAGAGGCTGTTGCCGATTTAATTGAAGCACAATCAGCGATGGCAGCAAGAATGGCCACACGTACCTTACAAGGTAAGTTTTCCGAGTATGTCCATGGTATTGAACAAGCGCTCACAGCGCTTCGAATGTATGTCGAGTCTACCATTGATTTTTCAGATGAAGCCCTAGAGTGGTTAGAAAAACATCATTGGCAGCAACGACTGGAAGATATTTTAAAGCGTATTGGCCAACTTAAAAAACAAGCGCACCAGGGTCAAATTATGCAAGATGGTTTACGAATAGTTCTTGCAGGACGCCCAAATGCCGGAAAGTCGACCTTAATGAATGTCTTGGTTGAAAAAGATATTGCGATTGTCACAGATATTGCCGGCACCACCCGTGATGTCATGAGTCAATCGGTTTTAATTGATGATATTCCTGTTATCTTAATTGATACTGCAGGGTTACGTGAAAGTGATGATGTTATCGAGCAAGAAGGCATTCGCCGTGCTTGGGAAGCAATTTGTCATGCTGATCTCGTGCTATTTTTACATGATGCGACCGCTTTGCAATGGGAATCCGATAAATTACCTATGGATGTGCAAAAGCAATTACCTGCTAATACACCCGTTCTTCATGTGTTTAATAAATCTGATAGAATTGAGTCTGCTCATAAAGGAATGCAAAATGGGATATTGATTTCGGCCAAGCATGGCAGCGGTATTGACGAACTTAAACAAAAAATAAAATCATTGTTAGGTATTCATCTCGAAGAAAGTGATTTTATTGCAAGAAAACGTCATATTATCGTATTTAATGAAGTTGAAAAGATGTTGAATGCTGCTATGGATCAATTTAATCAACATCAAGCCCCTGAGCTATTGGCTGAAGATTTAAAATTTGGCCATGAATGTTTGTCACAAATTACAGGTGAATTTACGGCTGATGATTTGCTGGGTGAGATTTTTTCAAATTTCTGCATTGGAAAATAACAACGCAATTGTGTATTGGCAGTTTATAAAATGTTAGTATTTGTTTCTTAAAAAAAGATATCATGGAGCCTAAAATTATGTCAAAAACCCGACTTGAAACCGATAGCATGGGCGAAATTGCTGTGCCTTTTGATAAATTGTGGGGCGCACAAACCCAACGTTCATTACATCATTTTGAAATTGGCCATGACACCATACCCCTTCCTGTTATCCACGCTTTTGGAGAGTTAAAAAAAGCTGCAGCAATGGCCAATCAAGATATTCATAAATTGTCTGCAGAACAGTCAAAACTGATTCAACAAGCGGCAGACGAACTCATTGGCGGAAACTTTGACGACCAGTTCCCACTTAAAGTATGGCAAACTGGAAGTGGCACCCAAACCAATATGAACGTTAACGAAGTCATTGCCAATCGTTGTAGCCAGATTGTCGGACAACCCTTGGGGAGCAAAAAACCAGTTCATCCCAATGATCATGTAAATATGTCCCAATCTTCAAATGACACTTTTCCAACTGCCATGCACATCGCGGCCGTTAAAGAAATTCAGCATCGCTTAATTCCTGCCGTCCACGTTTTACGCTAAGGCTTGGCAAAAAAAATGCAAGCCTATGAGAAAATTATAAAAAT
>JAKFUY010000159.1 GCA_021732495.1 Legionellales bacterium
AACTTATGAAAAAAATTTATTCAAATAGCCTTTTGATGCCAAAAGGAGACTATGTAAGTTAAAGGGGATGATGAAAGCGCCTAGAGTATGATGGGATGCATTCACTTAAAAGTGTACCCCAAAGTGTACCCAGAAAGGTCGTGAAGAAATTGGGATTTTACTAGAAGCCAAGCGTGGCTTGGCTCCCCGGGACGGGCTCGAACCGCCGACCTAATGATTAACAGTTATAAAGTTACCGTTTCTATCCCTTTCTATATTTTTCTTACCACCCATTAAAACACTGTACACATATGGGTTTAAATCTTATAATTGCCTCTTAACTATTCTACATAATCTTTCTACATTGCTTCTACATGTAGGAATGGGGTGCTTGATGAAGCTGACTAAAAAAATCGTTGATGATGCGCAATTACCAGTGGGTAAAGACCAAATATTTTATCGTGATGAGCAATTAAAGGGGTTTGCATTACGCGTAACTGCCAGTGGCACAAAAAGCTTTGTCGTGGAAAAAAACATCGGTAATAAGGTACGCAGGATTACGCTGGGTAAATATGGTGCGTTAACGGTTGAGCAAGCTCGCAAGGAAGCGCAGAAAGTTATAGGTCAAATTGCAACAGGAGTTGACCCCATTGCAGAAAAACAAGCGCAAAAAATGAGTGTTATCACTTTGGAGCAGGTATTCAATGACTACAAGCAAGCCAGGAAATCATTAAAACACAATACGCTTTATAATTATGAGCGTGTGCTTAATATTGGGTTTGCTGGTTGGAAGAGCAAACCGTTTCTGTCGATTACCAAGGATAAGGTTGCGAAACATCATGAGAAACTTGGAAAAGAGCACGGCGAAGCTTATGCCAATTTGGCCATGCGTTTGCTGCGTGCCTTATTTAATTTTGCAGAGGGGCAATATGAAGATTCACAGGGAAGGTCAGTCGTCACTGAGAATCCAGTAAAGAGACTGTCACAAACACGAGCGTGGTATCGGGTTGAACGTCGCCAGACATTCATCAAAAGTCATGAGTTAGCCCCTTGGTACGCGGGTGTTCAACAATTACAAAATGAAACATTGCGAGACTATCTTCTATTGCTCATCCTTACTGGATTGCGTCGGCAAGAAGCAGCGACACTCAGATGGGATCAAATTGATCTGACTGCTAAAACATTAACAGTACTCGATACAAAAAATCATGAACCACACATTCTGCCTCTTCCTAACTACCTCTATCAATTGCTATTATTGCGCAGCCAAAGAAAAATAAATGATTACGTTTTTCCTGGACCAGGTGCGGCGGGTCACATTATCGAGCCACGCAAGCAAATGGTCAATGTAACCAAATTTTCAGGTATTCATTTTACCGTTCACGATTTAAGACGCACGTTCATCACAATAGCCGAAGGTTTGGACATCTCAGCTTATGCCTTGAAACGATTAATGAATCACAAAATGAATGGAGACATCACCGCCGGATATATCGTTACCGATGTTGAACGCCTAAGAAAACCCATGCAGCAAATCACAGATTATTTTTTAAAGTGCATGGGGGTGGAATCATCTGCTGCCGTATTAGCAATCCAACAAAAACAAGGAGCAGTTCATGAGTAAACAAATTAAAGCCCAAGATGGTTCGTTGCATCTGGATAAAGAGTACATGGAGTTTTTCAGCGGCATTAAAACCCGCTTAAAAACAGCCCAAATACGCGCTGCTCTCGCTGCCAATAGCGAGCTAATTAAATTCTATTGGGAGCTAGGCAACGATTTAATCGAGAAGCAAAAGACACAGAAATGGGGCGCACACTTTCTGGAGCAATTTTCTCATGACATGCGTCAAACGTTCCCCGAGATGCAAGGATTTTCTGTTACAAACCTTAAAAGAATGCGCTTATTTGCTCAAGCTTACCCTGATTTTGAAATTAGGGCACAAGCTGTGCCCCAATTGCCGTGGGGACACATTGTTCGCTTAATGCAGATGATTAAGGGCAATGAAGAACGGGAGTGGTACGCTCAGCAAACCGTTAAAAATGGTTGGTCGCGCTCGGTTTTAGAAATGCAAATTGAAAGTGGGTTGTATGAGCGACAAGCCGAATCTGCCAAGAAAACAAACAATTTTCATAAGCAGCTCCCCGCCCTGCAGTCTGATTTAGCGAATGAAATCCTCAAAGACCCATACAACTTCGATTTTTTGACCATTCGGGGGAAAGCGCATGAACGCGCTATTGAAAACGCATTAGTCACTCATATTCGTGACTTTCTTATCGAGCTCGGTCAGGGGTTTGCGTTTGTTGGCTCACAAGTGCCACTAACTTTCGATGACCAAGAGTTTTTTGTTGATTTACTTTTCTATCACCTGCATCTACGTGCATTTGTGGTTATTGAACTTAAGGCCACCAAATTTAAACCAGAACACACTGGGCAGCTTGGTTTTTATATGGCTGCAGTTGACGACTTGATGCGCAAGGAAGGAGACAATCAAACGATTGGAATCATCTTATGTAAATCTAAACACAAAGTCGTTGCTGAGTATGCTTTGCGTAATATGAATGCGCCTATTGGCATTTCAGAATATACCCTTGCTAAGGCATTGCCAAAAGAACTTAAGACTAGCTTGCCTAGTGTTGAAGAAATTGAAGAGGAGCTGAATCTAAAAGAAAGAGGTACTGAGTGATGGGAACTTCCACATGCACAATTACTCAACAAATCTCTAAGGTTTGCAGTGACGACCCAATTGTATGGGCTGAGAATCCCTTGGAAATCCTTAAGCAATATGCCACAGAATTTAGAACACTAGGCCACCAGTATGGGTTAATACCAGAGTACGGCCAATACTTATCTAAAAATTTGGTTGTCACTCACTCTTTGGATGATTGTGTAAAAAAGTAATATGGGTCCGGACGTTTGAAACAAAATTAAGGAAAAATAAGAGCTACTCATCCAGGGTTCTGTCGCAAAAGCTGGCTCATGCCTATAATTAGATCATTGAAACCGAGACAGGAGTATCCAATGATCAGTTTTAAACAGCGCCACTTTAAAAAAGAGATGATTGTAATGCTAGTTCGTTGGTAGGTAGCCTACGCATTAAGCTACCGTTACATTGAAGAGCTGGCGTCAGAGCGCGGCCTGAAGGTTGACTACTCCACCATCCATCGCTGGGTTATTCATTATGCACCTCAACTGGAAGAGTCTTTCCGCAAGCGCTATAAGCGCCCTGTTGGAATTTCATGGCGCATGGACGATAAAGTAAAAGGCCAATGGGTATACTTATATCGTGCCGTTGACAAAGAAGGTCAAACTGTTGATTTTATGCTTGCTGCTAGGGCTGGGTATAATGGGTTGCCAGAAAAGGTAACCATCGACAAGAGCGGGGCCAAATAAAGCTGGGATTGATACGATTAATTTGAAGCTTGCATTGTTGTGTTTTCTGGGTTTTATGTTCGTTCAATTAACCGTAAGCCAAATCAAATACCTCAATAATATTGTTGAACAAGACCCTCGATTTATTAAAAAAATCACTAAGCCAAGGGGATTTAAGGCGTTTCACTCCGCACAAGCAACTTTATCAGGTGTTGAACTCCATCATATGTTACGAAAAAATCAACATCAGAATTCCGACAATATGACAATCTTTGAGCAATTCAATACCCTAGCTGCCTAAGCTCGCCCCCGAGAATACGCGTTTTTAGATTTTAAAAGTTTTTGCGACAGAACCTCCATAGCATACGTTTTTGTACCATTGGACTTCAAACTCATTGATTTTGACTGCTAAAAACATTACATTAAAGTAATATTGCTTGCATGTAATATATTATCGGACTATCGTAATGATATGGGATGTTGAATATACCGATGAATTTGAACTTTGGTGGGAGAGTCTCTCGGAAGGAGAGCAGATTGATATCGCATCAACAGTAAATATTTTGGAACAATGCGGACCGAATCTAAAGTTTCCTTTTTCATCTGGAATTGAGGGTTCAAAACTTACGCACTTGCGTGAATTGCGTATCCAGCATGAACCCTACCAAGTTTTGTATGCTTTTGATCCGAGACGTTGCGCGATTTTACTTTTGGGCGGTAACAAAACAGGAGATGATCGCTGGTATGAAAAAAATATTCCTGTTGCTGAACGTTTGTACCAAAAACATCTCTTAATTTTAAAAACGGAGGAAAAGAACAATGGCTAAGTCCTTTTCAACATTAAAAAACAAAATGAGCTTAACTGCGCAAAAGGCGGTTGAAGAAAAAACGAGTCAATTGCTTAAGGAAGTTCTTTTACATGAAATACGTGAGCAGTTGCATATTACTCAAGAAGATATGGCAACTAAACTTAATACTAAACAGGCTAATGTCTCAAGAACAGAAAGACGGCGTGACATGAAACTGTCCACCCTGAAGCGTTATATTGAAGCCATGGGAGGTGAGTTGGATATCGTTGCCAAATTTCCCTCCAATGAAGTGCATTTAAACGTAAAAGAACTTTGAGCTTTCATTATTTGGTTCTGTCGCAAAAGCTGGCTCATGCCTATAATTAGATCATTGAAACCGAGACAGGAGTATCCAATGATCAGTTTTAAACAGCGCCATTTTAGTTAGTGTCCCAAAGTTTCTGTAAATTCAGGAAGGCCTAGAAAAAAAGAAAGCCATTCGTTAAGCTTCATGTTTATTTTCTAATTATGTCATATTGACATTTATGTCGTTATGACATAATATATAATTATATGTTCTTTGTTTATTTTAGAGGTTAATTTGCGCATTATCTCAAAGAAAAAACTACGTGATTATTGCCAAGATAATGCGCAAGCAGAGATTCCATTA
>JAKFUY010000141.1 GCA_021732495.1 Legionellales bacterium
GCGGCGTCTGGGTGTGTGCATCAGGATTTGCTTAACGCGATGCTTAAGGATGATTTTTTTAGCAAGCCTTACCCTAAAAGTATTGGCAAAGAGTATTACGGTCTTCAATGGCTTGATTCATTTATCGATGGAAAAGATATCCATCCGCAAGATGTGCAAGCGACTTTGGTTCATTTAACGGCCACCGTAATTGCCAGACAGGTCAAGATCCATTTACCTGAGCATCATCAGGTTTATGTGTGTGGGGGAGGGGCCCAAAACCCAATCCTTATGCAAACGCTTAGGGAGTACTTGCCACAATATTTGGTCAATGCAACCGATGATGGCCAAGTGTCTGCCGAGTATTTAGAAGCGATGATGATAGCGTGGTTGGCATGGTCACGCATTCAAGGGAAAACCCATGATTTAAGACAGATCATGGGTGGTAAAGACAAACAACTGTTGGGTGTCTTATGCGACTAGAGATAATACAATGAACTTTTCAGACAATAAAACCAAAATTAACGCCTATACTATATTCTTTCTAGCCTCTAGTTTTTATCTTTATGAGTTTATTTTACAAGTCGCCCCTAGTGTGATGGCAGAACCTATGATGCAAACCTTTCATATCAGAGCGGATGCGTTTGGGATTATTTCCGCTTTTTATTTTTATGCCTATGCACCGATGCAATTACCGGCTGGATTGATGTTTGATCGCTTTGGTCCCCGTCGTTTGATGACATTTGCGCTTCTTTTTTGTGCCCTAGGTTCATTTTTCTTTGCCTCTACAGAAAGTGTTATTACTGCTTCATTAGGTCGTTTTTTAATAGGTATTGGCTCGGCTTTTTCCTTTATTGGAGTTCTGGTACTATGTTCACGTTGGTTTCCAGCGCATTATTTTGCCATTCTAGCCGGTGTGGCACAGTTGATGAGCTCAGTTGGAGCTATTTTTGGTGAAATGCCTTTGGCCCACTTGGTGGAACATGTTGGTTGGCGAAATGCGAGTTTTATCTTAGCTATCATTGGTGTGGTGTTGGCAGGGCTGCTTTGGCGCTTTATCAGGGATTATCCCGATCACCATGAACCTTTTCATACCCCAACAGGCATTAAAGAAGAGTTCAGTCGTTTAATTTCTGTATGTGGCAAAGCCCATACTTGGATTATTGGCACCTATGCGTTTTCAATTTGGACACCCATTGCTGTGTTTGCAGCCCTTTGGGGCGTGTCGTATTTGCAAGCCAAATTTCAAGTATCGGTGGCCATAGCCTCTGGTATGTGTAGCATGATTTGGATAGGGATTGGCGTTGGCAGTCCTTTGTTGGGCTGGTTAAGCGATCATTTAGAGAATAGACGTATCTCACTGGGTTTAAGTGCTTTAATGGGGCTTGTTGCTACAATATTTATTTTATACGATGAGCATATGTCGATAGGTTTTGCCAATCTGATGTTGTTTGTCTTGGGTTTAGGGGCTGGTGGTCAATCAGTCAGTTTTGCTGTTGTTCGTGATTATAATCCCCCGCAACTGGTCGGTACTGCCAGCGGATTTAATAATCTTTCGGTATTGATTGGGGGTTCGATATTTCAGCCACTGGTCGGAATCTTGTTGCAACAGAGTAATGACTGGCATATGCACCATGGTGTTCCAGTCTACGGAGTGCATGCTTATCAACATGCACTCCTTGTCATGCCACTTTGTTATCTCCTAAGCTTAGTGGTAGTCGTGTTTTTCCTAAAAGAGTCTCATCCTGCCCAATCCTAAATATTTTGCCTTTTTTAAACCAGTTATGAATCTTTATTGACCTAATTGATTATATCTAATATAATTAAAGGGTGACGATTGAACATGATTGGGAGCGCGAAATGGGTTTATCTGGTCATGAAAACTTCAAAGATGAAAATAGTCTCAATATTCCTGATGAGATTTGGAGACCTATTTATGATAAGGTGTGGCCGAATCTAAGTTTTGTTGACAGAGTTTGGTGTATGTCACAACAACTTGATAAAGAATTTATGGAGTACTTGATACTTGAATATACTAAAGACCCTCATTTGGATGAGCAACTTCTTAAAAAATGCCATAAGACACTGCTAGTTGCTCTAAAAACCAAAAAACAGACTTTAGATCCAAATGTTAACGCCGCTATTCAAAAGAGTGGTACAGATGACGATGTCATTCAAGATGCCGTCATTAAAAATGTGCCCGTTCCTGAACATTCTTCAGTATATCCCTCAGCGCCCGAGGCGCGGGTTGAAACATTGGATACAGTGGTTATAGAGCGTGCCAGTGCTTTGATTGAATCATGCGCATCTCAACCGGTTTCTGAGAGAGCACAAAGTTCTCTGGATATGTATTCTATTGAAAATCTTACCTCTCCCGCATCAATGACGCATTTATTTGAAACCGCTGTGAATAACGCAGATCCTTTAGCTGCAGCAGCAGGGGACGTTCTTGTGAATGCACTTCCTGAAGTGGCTTTAAAGGAAGCATATTTAGGTACTGCAACAGCTCTTGATCAACTGAGTGATTCAAAATTGGAACCAGCGACTGTTGAGATACTCCGTGAGATAGGTGAGTTCAAGCTAGGTAGTAAAACAATTGAAGAAGATTTGTTTTCTGCTATTACAAGACTCGAAAATACCCCAGTTACAGAAGAAGTTACGCACGCAATATGCCATGTCAAACTAGCAGATACTCTGCCCATGTCTTTGAATAAGCTTAGGCATTTAGCAAACTTAGATGACCCTAGAACTCCGAAAGGTTCATTCACGGAAATCGCTCTAAATCTTATAGACGTCAGCGATGGAATTGACACCAATCCACACTTAATAGCTACTCTTGAACAGATTAATTCCCCTAAAGAAGACGAGATAGCCGCTTTCAGTGAGTTATACGAAAATGTATATGTTGGTTCTCCTTCCCCTGTGCCAATTGCACATACTGAATCATCAGAGACAACAGATATTAATCGTGCCAGTAAGCTGATTGAACAGTACGCAATGCAACCTGTTTCAGAAAAAGCACAGCATTCACTGGATAAGTATGATGTTAAAGAGCTTACCTCTACCGCATCGATGACAGGTATATTTGAAACCGCTGTGAATAAAGCAGTTCCTTTAGCTTCAGCAGCAGGGGACGTTCTTGAATATGCACTTCCTGAAGTGGCTTTAAAGAAAGCTTTTTCAGATATTGCAGTAGCTCTTAATCAATTGAATGATTCTGACATGGACTCTCAGACTATTGAGATACTCCGTGAGATTGGTAAGTTAGATCTACAAAGTAAAACACTCGAACAACATTTGCTTTCTGCTCTTGCAAGACTTGAACAAACTCCAGTTCCACAGACACTCATGCAGGCATTACAACATGTGATGATAGCTCTAACTTTACCTTTGTCTTTGAATAAACTCAGGCATTTAGCTGGTTTAGTTGACCCTAGAGTTCCTCAAGAATTGAATCAATCTTTCGGGGAAATAGCGTTAGCTCTGATAGCTGAAAGTGATAAAATTGCCCAAAATCCAAAAGCACTTTTAGCACTTAGTCATTTTACTTATTCTGAAGATAACGATATAGAAGCTTTGCTTGAGTTATATCAAGATGCTCCCGCCCTGGTTCAGGATAAATTAGGCGATTGTTCTAAGAAGGTATTAGATGCTGTATTAAATTCCACGACACAAGATGTACCAGAACAACCATCTCAATCAGCAGAACATCCTGTTTCCACCGTCGCTATAATTGAAGAGCAGGGGCAACAGCCTCAACAACCCGCTATTGGCACAGATAGTGACATAGAAAAGCCCCCTAAGAAAGAAGAGGATATTGGGGAGCTTCTGAAAAAAGCTGATCTTAATTCATTAAATGCCGTCGTAACTCGCCGATTTATGCACATACTCAAGGATATTGACTCTCAATCGTTTGAGAAAATTCAAAGACGTATCACAAAAGAGCGGGTGGCTTTTGAAGAGGCGATAGAAAAAGTACGTGAATATAAAATATCATCTCGAAATAGAATAGCGTTTAAAGGTTGTTTAGCGCTATTTGATTCAAGTATTGTTGCATTAAAATCTCTTGAGATGATAAAACCAGATGAAATTAAAAGTCATCATGTTGCGAAGGAACACGACGATAAAGCTCGTAACAAAGCATTAACAGAGCGTAGAGGTTTTGTAAGCGGTGTTTATGCCAAAGCCTTTGAAAAAGTAGCCAGAACTCATAATCCTCAGCAAGCGGATATTGACTCAACGAAGGCTGCTGCTAACTTTCTGGATAATTTTGATAGACTTAATAAAAATATTAGATTATTTTTTGGAAAAGCAAGCAAGTTTTTGACAAAAACGACTGCTCAAGCAAATCAATTTGAACCTCAAACTAAAAAGTTTGTCCAAGGAGTCTTGGGCGAAACGTCTCCTAAAATTAGTCCCCGAGCTAGGAAAAGTTCTGATGAGGATATAATTAGACTCTCACCAGCTGATGTTGCTAAACTCTCACCAGCTGATGTCGAAGAAAATATCGCTAGATTTTCTATCAATCAAGTGCGCTCACTGACTATTGGACAAGTAACTAAACTTAAATCAGAAACAATCATAAATCTTAATCCAAATAAAATAGATGCACTTTATGAAATAGCTCCACTTACTCAAATTCAAAATCCCCAAACAGTTAACGAAGCTCTTAAAAAGAATAAAAAGACAATAGATGCAATTTTCCCAAAATTTTTTAAAGGTTTTCATGTCGATAATTGGCAGGATAATCTCCATTAT
>JAKFUY010000035.1 GCA_021732495.1 Legionellales bacterium
TAAAACCTTAACGGCAAGTGGCGATAGTGTATTTGATGTAGGTGCTGGTATGAGTAGAGGCCCTATTTCTTTACATGGCACAGATAGTTTGATGACAAGTCTTAATGAGTCCTATGAAAAGTCCAAGCAGTCTGCTCAAAACGAGCATCAAAGTTTCCAAGAATCATTATCCAATTCAGCCCATCACGCCATACAATTATCTCAGTTATCGGGCCATGATATGCGATTAGGTACAGGTGTTTCAGAAGGGGAGAGCACGCACTTCCAAAAATCTTTAGGAAAAATGAAACAAATCGCCAGTGATGTTGCCTCAAGAACCGGTGTTTCACAAGATGAGGCGATGAGCACCTTGATAGGGCTTAATGCAGGATTGAAATTTGCAGCTTCTGTTGATGGCAAAATCCCCATCAATAGGCTAGAGAAACTCAACGGGCACGCAGGTTTATCCGGTGGAATCAACTATTCACGTAATAGCTCGAGTGGAGACCATGCAAAAATATCTTTCGATACCGGCATGAGTTCTCGTGAAGCTAAAGATTTTAACGAGTCGTTTAATCAAGTCAGTCAATTTGTTAAAAATCATCATTTTGATGAAACCAGTTCAACTGGGGCTCAACTTTCACGTCAGTTGGGAGATGATTTAAGAAAAGCTGAGACCGCCAATAGAAATTATGACGTATCTTTAGGCCAAAGTGAACGGATTGCTGAGGCGCAAAGCTATATAAAAACCCATGGCGACCAAATGAGCGCAAATCTCGACCAATCTTTTGCAAGATTTGTGGCAACTCAGGTGGGAGGCGCGCATCAGCAAGAGCTTTATGCCAACCCCGGAAGTATGCAGGCCATCTCAGAGCTTAATCAATTGGGTGAGAAATTTGTAGCACACAGCCGAGATGAAATCATAGCCCAATTTGGTAGCGCACAAAAACAACTTGATATCAGCGCACACTACCATCAACAAGCAAGTCAAATTCAGCAGAAAAGCGATGGTATTCCCAGTAGTTTTAACCAAAATGAAAAACAACTGAAAAGTGATTCAAAAGCACTTAATTTGGGCTTTAATAATAAAGAGCGCGATAAATTATTACAAAACCACCAACAACATTCACAAAAAGCGCATTTTTCATTACAACTTGAGGGCGGACAAGTCAATGAAGAAAGTCATCGTTTTGATAAAGACACCCATGCAAATATTAAGTTAGGCGAAGAAAACGCCAAAAGAGGGTTTTGGGGATTTAGAACAAAAGATTTTTTCAAGGAGGAAAATAAATAATGAATAATCAAGAATTAAAGCAAGCCATTATCGAAGATATTGAATTTTTGAAAACTGCAAAAGTAGATATTATTGATAAAGATACCTATTATTCAAAACTTAAAAAATATGGCTGGAAAACATTTGGTCGATTGTATTTGCCTGTTTTAATTTTGGGCTTGATATTTATTAAGTTTAGTATCTTTAATCATTTGGAAAATCATGAGTTACTTTATGATTATTTAGTTCCTTGCGCCGCGTTTGGCTTAATTATGCCAGTCATGGTGTCGCTATTTTTTCTACCCAAAATCATGAACTGGATTGTATTTGAAGAGCAGCTTTTGCCGCATTTAAAAACCAAAGTCTTGATTGCAACTTCGGTTAAGAAATTTTTTGATGTCTACTGGTATGTTTATCTTATTTGGCTTGGGTTTGGAATGGCGATATTTAATCCGATATGTGTTTTTATATTTGAGGGAACTGCAATTATCTTTGTCACTCTAGGTCTTCATTTAATGCTTTATGCAGAGTTAAACAGAATTGGAGCCTCAGTATTTTTTGAATATTTATCGGATTTCTTTGACAAAGAAATAACCCGACTTCCATACAAATAATCGAATCAATATAGGAAATTTTTAAACACTTTTAAAGTAGTGCCAGCTACTGCTTTGCCCAAAACAAGGAGTTAGGATGCAACAAGAGCCAAATCATAAACATTTTACCCGAGGTGGTCAGATATCTTTTCATAATTTACGCATGTGGGAGCAGATTGTTAAATCACTTTTAATTATGAGCGCATTGGTTTGGGGTTTTGGACTTGCTTTAATGGCTTGGTATCGAATCAATTCGGATTATCTGATTCAAACCGGAACCTATTATTTCGCCAAGATTTTAAGTATTGCCGGCCTTAACAATGTGTTTTATATCCCATATAAAGGCCATATGTACCGTCAGACAGTTCAAAGTCTTATAGCCAACACATATTATGCCAAAGTTTCTATCATGGTATTAGAGGCTTTAAAGGACTGCCTCTGGATGACAAGCTTAATGACGGGTGTTTTTGCTTTTTTTTCTGTGTTGTACTTCATTCAAAAAGGACGGTCTCAAACTACGCATCAGTTTATTCGAGGCAGCAAAATACAAAAGCCTAATTTGCTTGCCAAAAAGATTAGAAAAGACAAGATGGATTCTGATTTAACCATCGATACATTTCCATTAATTAAAAATAGTGAAGCTCAGCACTTGCTTGTCCATGGCACCGTAGGCACCGGTAAAAGTCAGCTTATTATGAAACTTTTAGATGCGATCCGCAAAAGAGGGGATAGGGCGATTATCTATGATAAAGGTTGTGCTTTTATTCCAAGTTATTTTCAGCAAGGTCAAGATAAAATTTTAAATCCTTTTGATGGCAGATGCCCCAATTGGGATTTGTGGTTAGAAGCCCCTAAAGACACTGATTTAGAAAACATGGCAGAAAGTTTGATTCCCATGCATGGTGAATCAGATCCATTTTGGGTAAATGCGGCAAGAACCGTGCTTGTGTCAGCGGCCTCACGTATGCGACATGATAAAGACTGCTCCATTGAAAAACTTCTAAAGTTACTTTTGACAGGTGAATTTGAGAATTTAGAAAAGTATTTAGAGGGAACACCTGCAGCCACTTTGGTGAGTAATAAAATTGAAAAAACTGCCATTTCTATTCGCTCGGTTATTACCACCTATTTGAAATCACTTCAGGCTTTATCTGGCCTAGACGATGGGAGAAATCCTGCTTTTTCGATTCGAGATTATTTAATCAATGAAAAAGAGTCGGGTTGGCTTTTTATTTCATCAAATGGTGAGCAGCATAAATCCCTAAAGCCTTTAATGTCGATGTGGCTTGCTATGGCGTCCCTTACCATGTTAAGCCTTGAGCCTGATTCAGACAGGCGAATATGGTTTATTTGCGATGAGTTACCAACTTTACATAAGCTCCCATTGTTAGGTGAAACCATTGCTGAGGTAAGAAAGTTTGGAGGATGTTTTTTATTAGGCATGCAAAGTTTTTCTCAGCTTGAAAAAGTCTATGGCAGAAGTGGTGCACAAGAGATTTTTGACTTACTTAATACCCGATTTTTCTTTAGAAGCCCAAGCTCTGATATGGCACGCCTTGTATCAAGAGAGCTTGGTGAAGAAGAGCTTGATGAATCAAAGGAAAATTACTCATATGGCGCTAATAGTGTAAGAGACGGCATTTCTTTGGGAAATCAAAGAGCAACCCGGGCAATTGTTTCATATCCGGAAGTATTAGAGCTTCCCAATTTAAAGTGTTTTGTACGCCTTCCCGGACAATATCCGGTGACTTGCCTTGATTTGATTTATGAAAGCAGGGCTTTTAATGAATTGTCGTTAATTAAAAGAACGATTGCTGAGCCGGCAACTTTAGCTAAAGGGGTTATAGATGATGTGCCAGAGGATGCGGGCATCATTGATAAAAAAGATAAAAGCAAAATTGCAGAATTGTTTGATTAATTAAAGAGAGTGTAAAAATCATGATGAGTGTACAGCCCTTAAAATCAGCTAAAAGTGCATGCCAGTACTACACTGAAGCAGTTAATTATTATTTATCAGATTCCACCGCCACGTGCTGGCAAGGCAAAGCAAAAGATTTTTTACATTTAACTGACAAAATCAATCCAGATGAGTTAATGCGTTTATTGGAAGGTCAAATCCCTGATGGAAAACAATTACAAAATCTTAAAGGTGAGCATCGCCCCGGTTTTGATATGACACTTTCTGCACCCAAAAGTTTATCGGTGTTGGCAGGCTTAGATATTGCCCCTGAATTGGTTCAATTACATGACAAAGCAGTAAGCTTTGCCCTTAATCAAATTGAAGGTGAGTTTGCTGAAGCCCGAGTCAATCAAAATGGCGACTATGTTTATCAAAAAACAGGGAATTTATTATTTGCAACGTTTAGACAGCCAACATCACGTGCCAATGATCCCAATTTACATACCCATTGTGTGACTTTAAATTTAACGCATGTCAATGCAGAGTTTCGCTCACTATCTAGCGATAAAAGCAGAAATTTTGGAGTTTTAGAGCAAATCCAAAATAACGCCCACTACTGTGGATTAATATATCGACAGCATCTTGCTAATCTTTTAAAACAAGCCGGGTATGTTATTCGAGCAACTGATGAAGGCTTATTTGAAATTGAAGGTGTTCCAGATGATATTCTTAAACTTTTTTCTAAAAGACGCCAAGAAATCGAAAAACTCATGGATAAGAAGGGATGGGACAGTGCAAAAGATGCATCACATGCCACATTAATCACGAGAAACAATAAAATAGACCATGACTTAAATGATTTAAAGGAGCGCTGGCAATCCCAGGCCAATTCTTTAGGCTTTACCGAACAAGTTTTCAAAGACAATCAACAAAAAGCCCAAA
>JAKFUY010000156.1 GCA_021732495.1 Legionellales bacterium
AATTGGTACTTTATTGGGCTGTGCGCGGTTTTATCTACAAAAAACTTTAATACATCAGGGTTTTCAGATTGTATGGCCGATGCTTGCGAATTTTTAATAAAATGTTCTAATGCGTTTGGAGTAAGCATTTTTGAAAAATTTTCTAACACTGTAAGATTGCCATAGAATGCGGCCTTACAAAAGGCAGGAAAACTTTCTTTAAACATCAACTCTTTATGTGGCTTGGCGTTGGCAATTAAAAAATCCATGACAACTAAATTCCCGCCTTCGACGGCCTCTCGAAAAACTTGGTAATTATTTTTGATAATCAAAAACTCCATTTCAGATTGATAGAGAATTCCTGATAAACAGTTGAGTATAGCGATACTTCCCTTTCGGGCTGCATTTTGAAAAATAGTAAATATCCAGTCAGAAATCTCTATTCCTTTTGGGTTGCCGTTTGACGGCGAGAGAGACAATTGTTGACTTTGTCCATTTACCCATATTGGCCTGCCGTCTCGTCTAAAGTCTATTTCACTGATTAGTGATTTAAATTTAACACTATCGTCTTCCCAGATTGCCTTGACTAATAGGGTGTCAAAAATGGTTTCTTGCCCAGAGTCATCTAAATGCTTAACTTGCATCAAATAGGGTGTTAGCTTTTTATCATTTGTCCAGGCTTGATATTGGTGTATCGTAGAATCTGTAACTTTTAATTTATATTTTAATGTCAGTAATTGAAAACCAGACCATTCTGGGTGTGATAAAGCGGCCATAACCCATATATTATTGGGGCTTAGGAGTATGGTTTCTGTCGTTAAACTTTCAAATTCGCATTCTTCGATAATAGAAAAGTGATATTCAACATATGATTTCCAGTCAGTACCAAAAAAAAACTCTAAGGTATGTGTTGTAATTGGTGTTTTTTTAGAACCTAAATAGACCATAGTCATAAAAATTTATCCTGCATGGTATAAAAGGCTTAAATGATACCATACTAAATAATTATTTAGCATAATTAAGATCAATCAAATCAATAATTAGATTTTATGGCGGTGAACAGTTACAGTAAACAAGCATCCATACCTGACCATTGATCTCAAACGTGCATGATACCAGAGCCCAGACCATGATATGGAAAAGACCCTAAAACCTTGCACATTTATTTTGTGCAAATTTCGCATCATCTAAATGTTCTATTTTTAGATCCTAAACACCATGTGGGATAGTAACACCTATCGATTGAGAGCCAACAAGATATCAATTGCCTTAGGATAGTAAAATACTATACTTAATTATATTAATCTTGTATAATTATACAAAACTAATATAATTAAGTATAGTAAAATGAAGTTAATAGAAATTTGGCATTATCATAGACCGTCACTTGCAAAAGTATATCTCGACACATTAAATGCTGGATTAGTTACTTCTACCACTATTTTTGCACCAAGACGCGCTGGAAAAACATCGTTCCTATTGAAAGATCTTACTCCAGCCGCAGAAACTATAGGTTACACGGTCGTGTATGTCGATCTTTGGCAAACAAAACTTTCACCTGGTGTTTCCATTGTGCGTGCACTTGAACGTGCATTAGAGCCAAAAAATGCGATTGAAAGCTTGCTTGAAAAGCTGAACACGCCAATAAAAAAATTAAAAGCGAAAGCAGAAATTGCTGGTGCTAAACTGGAGGGCGAGGTTGAACTTGGGGATACAGGAAAACATATACAAACAGAAGTTGCGCTTAAAATTGATGTGTTGATTGACTCGCTTTGCAAGAATAAGCCTGTACTGCTTCTCGTTGATGAAGCGCAAGAGTTGGCAAAGACAAAAGAACATGAGGCCGTTGCAACAGCCCTGCGTACTGCAATTACTAGAAATCAAAGTTGCTTACGCGTGGTATTTACAGGATCATCAAGAACCCAATTAGCCCATGTTTTTTCAAACTCAAATGCGCCACTTTACTCAACAGGTTCTGCCATAGCTGATTTTCCAAAATTAGGGCGTGATTTTATCGAATATATCGCTGACCGCTTTCATGCCTCAACAGGACGTACATTGCCAATAGAGCCAGCCTGGGAAGCCTTTGTTTCATTAAAACAACAGCCTGAGCCTTTCTTGGTTGGTATTGTTGATATGGTGCTTAATCCATCTGCAACATTGGAAGGCGCTATGCTAATAGTCGAAAAAAAACTTTCTTTAACAGAAAATCATGAGGGCGCTTGGGCTGCACTTGATGCTACCCAAAAAGCACTGGTTCGCATGTTGTCCCACAATCCATCACTAAAACCATTTAGCAAGGATGTTGTATTAAGATTGCGTATCATCATTGGCGTTGAATCATTGGAAGTTACTCATGTTCAACGAGCCATGACTAAGCTTGCTAATGTAGTATTCAAATCTCCGCGGGATACTTATGAGTTTGAAAATGAAGCTTTTGCACAGTGGGTAAGAACACTTGCAGATTAATATTGATTAGTGCAGATCAAGCCTACATTCCCCTCCGTTACGATTGGTGTAATGACTGGATAACAGCGCCAAGGAAGCGGGTAGCCTCGCCACCTGTAATGGCTCGGTGATCAAAGCTTAATGATAAGGGTAGCTTAGTGGCTTCTACAATACCTTGTTCGGTCATTTTAAGCTCTTTGTAGAGTCTACCTACCGCAAGAATGGCTACCATTGGCGGCACAATAATGGGGCTTGCATACTTTCCAGCAAATTTTCCAAAATTCGATAAGGTGATGGTGGCATTTTGAAACCGTTGTGGGGCAAGTGTTCGTTGACTTACCCCAACTTTTAATTCATTGATTTGAGATCGAAGATCATCGGTGCCTAAGGTTTGTGCTTTTTCAATCACCGGGACAAACAAACCATCTTTGCTATCCATGGCAAGACCTAAATTGATATCGTTAAATAAGGTGCGCTCATGATTTTCAAACCAGGCGTTTAATGCGGGCTCGATGACTGCTGCTTCACATAATGCTGAAATCAATTTAACTGTAATATCGAAAGGTGTCTTCCAATTGGAGATATCGGCATCATCAAAAATAGTGACGGGTACGACTTGTTGATGAGAGTTTTCCATGGCAATAGCCATTTGTCGTCTGACGCCTTTTAAAGATTCTGTTTGCCCGTGAGGCGTTTTTTGGCGATATTTTTCAACATCATCTTGGGTAATTAAGCCATACTCACCTGTGCCTTGGATATGTTGTAGGTTGACACCTAACTGGTTGGCTAATCGTTTGGTGGCGGTGGTGGCTCTGGGTGTGATATTGGTGCTATCGATTTGTATGTGTTGTAAAGCCACATCTTGTTTTTCTTCTAATTGACCAACAACAGTCGATGAACCTTTAACAGATTCGACGTCCATAAATTCAACTAATGACTGTCCGGTGCGAATAATAGAACCACTTTGACCAAATAACTTTTTAATTTTTCCGGTATAAGGTGCTGGAACATCGACCACCGCTTTTGCAGTTTCCATGGAGACCAAAGGTTGATCTAACGATACTTCATCACCTTCTTTGACATACCATTCATGAATTTCAGCTTCTAATAGACCTTCAGCTAAATCAGGTAAATTAAATATTGTCATTTGTACTCCATTAGGTAATGCACTGCAGTTTGAATTCTATCAACGCTTGGAATATAGTATTTTTCCATTTGGAAGTAGGGCATTGTGATATCATAGCCTGTCACTCTTTCTACAGGCGCTTTTAAGTGTTTAAAACAGTTTTCCATAATCAGTGCGGCGATCTCGCCCCCAAATCCGGATGTTTTTGCAGCCTCATGCACGATAAGACAGCGCTGTGTTTTTTCAACCGATGCAAAAATAGTCGCCGTGTCTAAAGGCTTTAATGAGGCCACATCAATGACCTCACAGCTCACACCTTGCTCTTCCATTTGTTGGGCCGTCATTAAGGTCTCTTGAATGCTAGCTCCCCAGCTGATGAGGGTGAGATCGCGTCCTTGTTTTAAGGTAAAACATTTTCCAATGGGTAATGCTTGTCCATCATCTGGAACCTCTTCTTTGTAAAGACGATAAATGCGTTTAGGTTCCAAAAAAATTACCGGATCAGGACTGCGAATAGCTGCCAGTAATAAGCCATAGGCTCTTTGTGGAGATGATGGAATCACCACTTGCAAGCCAGGAATATGGGTAAAAATAGCTTCGGTACTTTCTGAATGATGCTCTGGAGCACGAATGCCTCCACCAAATGGCGCTCGATACACAATAGGGCAGCTCATTCGTCCTCGGGTACGATTTCGCATGCGAGCAGCATGGGTGATAATTTGATTGAGCCCAGGATAAATAAAGCCCATAAATTGAAATTCAGCGATGGGTTTTAGCCCTTGGGTCGACATGCCAACGGCCATTCCGGCGATAAGAGATTCAGCCAGGGGTGTATCAAAGACACGTTTTTTGCCAAAACGTTGTTGCAAGCCATCGGTTGCTCGAAACACACCACCATTGAGTCCGACATCTTCACCAAATACCACGACATTCGAATCATGTTGCAATTCATGGGCCAATGCTTGATTGACGCCTTCTATGAGATTAATCATGGGCATGATCTAACTCCTCTAATGCTGTTGCGCGTTGTTCGATCAAGTATTCGGGAAGGCTGGCATAATGGTTGTCAAACATGCTATTCAATGGTGGGGCCGATCTT
>JAKFUY010000033.1 GCA_021732495.1 Legionellales bacterium
AGACAATACTAAATAAGGTTGAGAAATTCAAATCATTTGGTATGGGGAATGCACTTTCGAACAAGGAGGCAATAACCCGGCAATCATTGTTGAGTTACTCACAATTTATTCATATTCACAAGCTTCTCACCCACATTCCCACAAGCCCAATTATTGATATATATTTTTTAAACAAAAGGGGACATTTTTATTTTTGCAATTGAGAGGTCATTTTAAAATTGGTTTGACACAAAACGGATTAAAACCTTGGAAAATCCTGCTTACATGGTAAAATTAAAAAAAACCTTTTTTATGACAATTATGACCTCAACGACCTATACTGCAGAACATATTGAAGTATTAAGTGGCTTAGAGCCAGTACAGCGCCGCCCAGGAATGTATACGGATACTTCTCGTCCTAATCATTTACTGCAAGAAGTGATTGATAATAGCGTTGATGAAGCATTAGCTGGTCATTCCAAGTATATCGAAGTTATTTTACATGAAGACGGCTCATTAGAGGTCAATGACGATGGCCGAGGTATGCCGGTTGATTTACATCCTCAATTAAAAATAACGGGTGTGGAAGTCATTCTGACGCGATTACATGCGGGAGGTAAGTTTTCCAAACAAAATTATAAGTATGCTGGCGGCCTGCATGGTGTTGGTGTATCGGTCGTCAATGCACTTTCCAAACAACTTGAAGTCACGATCCATCGAAATAAAAAAATTTATGCAATGCAATTTGCACATGGAGCAAAATTAAGAGAATTAGAAGAGTTAGCTGGCTCTACGAAAAAAACAGGAACCAGCCTTCGATTTTGGCCTGATGAAAAATATTTTGACAACCCAAGTATTGCCGTAAAACCTCTAGAGCATTTATTAAGAGCAAAAGCAGTATTGTGCCCAGGATTGACCATTTGCCTAAAAAATAAAATTCTTCAAACCGAACAACAATGGTGCTACCAAGAGGGTCTGGCAAACTACTTACAACAACATGTCCCTCAACCCTTACTTCCTAACCCACCTTTTTGTGGTGACATCGAAACACAAGATAGCGCCGTGTCTTGGGCTGTAACTTGGCAACCTTTCCATGAACCGGTCATGCAAGAAAGTTATGTGAATCTCATTCCTACCGTTTTAGGTGGCACACATGTTAATGGTTTGAAAGCAGGATTGTATGATGCACTGGTTGAGTTTTGTCAATTGCGCAACCTTATTCCACGCGGTATTAAGCTTACTGCTGATGATATCTGGGAATGTTGTCACTTTGTGTTATCTATTAAATGTCACGACCCACAATTTGCAGGTCAAACCAAGGAACGCTTAAGCTCAAGAGCGGTCACCCTGATGGTTCAAAATGTCGTCAAAGATGCATTCAGCCTATGGTTAAATCAACAGCGTCAGCAAGGGGAGCAGATTGTTGAGCTCGCCATTGAAATTGCTCAAAAACGGATGCGGCAGTCGAAAACCGTCAGTCGTAAACGCCTGATACAAGGTCCTGCGCTTCCCGGAAAGCTGACAGACTGTGTTTCGCAAAAAGTAGAAGAAACCGAACTGTTTCTAGTAGAGGGAGACTCTGCTGGTGGATCGGCCAAACAAGCGCGATTTAAAAATTTTCAGGCAATACTACCCTTAAGAGGTAAAATTCTAAATTGTTGGGAATTGGACGGACCACAAATTCTCAATTCACAAGAAATTCGTGATATATCCATAGCTATAGGCGTCGAGCCTGGTCATAAATCAACTGAGGGGCTACGTTATGGGAAAATATGTATCCTAGCCGATGCTGACTCAGATGGTGCTCATATCGCAACACTTCTATGTGCATTGTTTTTTAAACATTTTCATCCTTTAGTCAAGGCTGGTCACATTTATGCAGCCATGCCGCCTTTATATCGCATCGATATTGGTCAAAATGTTTACTATGCACAAAATGATGCTGAAAAAGAAAAATTCATTAACAAGCATGCTAAAAAAAATAGCAAGTCGATTCAAGTACAACGATTTAAAGGGCTTGGAGAAATGAACCCATTGCAATTAAGAGAAACCACAATGGATCCATCCAGTCGCACATTGTTGCAACTAAACTTGGAAGATGAACGTGAAACCTTTGAACAGTTCGACATGATGCTTGCTAAAAAAAGAGCTCTGGATCGAAAAAATTGGTTATCAACAAGCGATTAAGAAATATCCGCCGTTGCTCTAAGCATCCAAAGTGTTTTTTCAAGTACGATTAAGATATCGGAAAACATAGATAAAGAGGCCTCGTCTTCTTCTTCCTTTGCTTTATCAATCAATTGATAGACTAAATCAATTAAATGAACATAATCTTGACTTAAATCAACAACCATTTTAGAGGCTGATAAGGAATGATCGCCATCTGGTATCGATTTTAAGTCATTGAGAAAAGTGAAACTGGCTGGGACACTAAATCCTAATGCGATCATTCGTTCAGCAACGGTGTCAACCAAACCAAATAATACCTGATATTGCTCTTCAAAAAAAAGATGCAGTGGCTTAAAGTGTGGCCCTCTAACATGCCAATGATAATTTTGGGTTTTAAGCATAAGTGCATAAAAGTTTGCAAACACTTGAGAGTATATTTTCTGAGTGGCGTTCATATTCATGTCCTTTAAAATCCCTTAAAGTAATTATAGTCTATAAACGGCAAATTGTTCTGAATTTAACATCATCCTGATGCTCGCCAGCGGAAAACATACTAAAGTTGACTATCGATGGGGTTTTAGCTAGTTTAGCTTGATGACGTTTCTTTAATTGATAAGTACGCAATTTTCTTTTTTTTGAGCGATATAATCGTTTTTTGATTAGACGCAGAAACTTTTTAAATCTTTTTTGTTGTTGTTTTTTTTGGATTTGATGTTGCAAAATTAGCTTTCTTAGAGCCAATTGCTGAATATTTTGAAAAACAAGATCGTTTTGTATTTTTTTAAGTCGTTCTAATTTGTTCATCCTTGAACTCCTTCAACACATTAAATAGCAGAATTCTTTTAAGTGTAGATGCTATTTAAAAAACCGCCTGAAAAGTTCAATCAACCATAAAAATAATTTTTTAATTATTTTTATGGAGAGGTCCCTCCTGGGGATGTTCGTCCTGTAGGTGTTGATGGTTCAGATGTAGATGTAGATGTAGCTGTTGCTGATGCACTCTCTTCAGAAGTTGTCGTTATCCCCACGTTGACTGATGGCACTTCTTGAGTCTTCAATTCAGCCATTTGTCCTCTATATTGACTGGCAGAATCGTAAGGGAGCGGGTTTAGTTCAGCAATAAGAGGTTTTAATATTTTAAGGAGAGCAACACAATGTTGATTAGGAGCTTTTTCATTTTCTTTCTCTATTAGCTCTATGTAAGTTTTCAATTGTGCATAGGTGGATATCGTAGGTAACTGGGAAATAAGTTTATCTAAATCAGTGCTAGCTCCAGACAAATTTATAATAAGTGCTTGTGCAATTGTTCCTCGCAAATTCTCAGCTATTACTACTTTTATACGTTCCGAGCGGGCTTTTTCAACCATTTTTTCACATCTATCAGTTGCCATATCGATGAATTGTTCTTTAACTTGTGCTTTGAAGTCCTCATAATCAACCTCTTCATGCAAAGCTTTCTCCCCTTTGTACAAAACTTCGTGAAGGAAATTACTCAATGTTTTACGATGCAATTCTTCATTCCCCTTAGCAAAGTTCTCCATGATTGCAACTTGAGTATCAAACCTCTTAATTGCCTTTGTTATAAATTCTTCCTTATTTGTGTGTATCCACAATCTAACTAACTCTGCTTGAACAATAGGATCCTTAACTAAATATGACATATAATCGTACCCAAATTGTTTTTTAAAAAAACCAGCATATGAGTCAGAGGTATGAAAAATTTGGAAGTCATCACTGTCTTTTCTTGCTTTTGACCAGCGCCCTAAAGCACCAAAATCAACTCTGCGAATTCCAGTGATCCTCATACTTTCGCGATCAAAAGTTACCATAAATTGGCCAACGTGCGTACTTTCATCTCCATTTATTTGACTTTGATAGATAGCTCTGGCTAATTGTTCCTTAACACTATCATCCATCAATTGAATACATGCTTGAATAGCGACATCATTCGTATATTCATCAGAAACTCCTGTTAAAGTCCATGTATTCCTCTTTCTTCCCAATATGAAATCATCAAAACCCATCACACTTTCATTTTCTAATTTTGATATAAATATAGGTTGAACTGATACAACCCGCCCAACAGCACTCTCATCTTCCTGATATATTCCTAACCTAGCCTGAATGACAGATAATGTTTCATCAGTCTCAAGTCCAAGCGGTCGAGTCATAAGACTTTCTGCGAGACATGTTGCAGGTGAATCAAGCTTAATTAAAACCACTTCCTGAGAAAACTCTTCCGATACAGGTCGTGCGAAGAACGCTGGTTCAGATTGACCTCTTATTAGCTTTATTTTAATTTCATACTCTATACCATCTACAAACATTTCAAATACCATGCAAAAAGTTTTATATATTTTAATTATAGTTAAAAAATAAACACTTGCTTTGGCATCGACAAAACCATTACTAAACGGTAGGATTAACGTTTTTTAAAAGTATTTAACAAGGAACCCTA
>JAKFUY010000207.1 GCA_021732495.1 Legionellales bacterium
AATTAATGGTTTGAGTGCTTGTGTGATGGAATCGTTTAATCAAAAACTGATGGATGGTTCAGTCTTTGTTTTCTATAACCACGCACGTAATCGCATCAAATGTTTATTCTGGGACCGAAATGGATTTGTGCTTTACCAGAAGCGTTTAGAGCGTGGTAAATTTCATGTAAATGGATAGAGCATCGTTTCTTCTGAAAAAACTGTTTAACTTCATGAGTATTTGACGATTGTGATTAAAAAATTAACCATGATGGGTTAATTCCCGTTTTAGTTTAAATTAATTCTTCTCAAAATCAATAAGAATATGACTTTAGTTTAAAAAACGCAGGCTTGATCCATTCTTTGAAAATAGCCTTAGTATTTATTCATTCATTTTTAAATAAATTCTATCTGTACCCAACCATTCATCAGCTGTCTCTACCAATATTGCAGTAATAAGACGTACTCAAGAGGCCTCTGAGGGGAAAATAGAGACCACTTGAGTACGTCTTTTAATTTCACGATTAACCCGTTCGGCTAAATTTGTTGTCCTTAACTTAATTTGGTGATGTTTAGGCATTTGGAATACTTGAAGGCCTTCTGGAATACTCACTTCTAACCACTCGGAAAGCTTGGGCGCTGACTTTTCATATTTTCTAATTGTTGATTTGAACAGCCTTATCTATTCCGCTCAATCCTTCTTCACAAATAATTTACGCAATATCTAAAAATTTGGTATCATTAATATTCAAAGCCATCGGTTTTTCCTTCTTGTCTATCGTCAGAAAATACACATGAAGTTTAACGGATGGCTTTCTTTTTTTCTAGACCTTCCTGAATTTACAGAAACTTTGAGACACTAACTCTAGACAGTGGGGGTCATTTCATTTTAGCTTTATTCATAATCCTAAAAATCATACTATGGAAATGACGGTTGAGGAACTTGGTTGGCTATTGGCGTAACAAATATTAAAACCCAAGAGTGAAGAAACCGGACATTTTTAAATTGCTTAACCGGACATTATCGAATTGCGCGTACAGCGAAGCTTCAAAATACGATGGTTTTTTTTGGTTATCATCGCATCATAGAGCGTGCAGCACTATTGGCATAATTTAAGAATACTGTTTTGGTGTGAGTGAAAAAATTTAATCCTTCATCTGACATCTCTCTATCACCTATCGCTGTGGCTTTTATACCGCCAAAGGGCAATTGAGCCTCCCCACCGATGGTTGGTTCATTGATATGTACCATCCCAACTTCAGCACTTTTAATATATTGCATGACAGAATTAATATCTTGAGAGAAAATAGCTGTGGATAATCCATAAGGGACATGATTTGCAAAATTAAATGCTTCATCAATTGTCTTAGCTGTTGCCACAGAAAGAACAGGACCAAATACTTCCTCTTGAAAAATCCGCATATTTGGTAAAACATCCTTAAAAATAGTTGGCTCAATAAAATATCCATTCCCGAGATTTTTAGGCTTTTTACCCCCGCAAACCAGCTGTGCACCATCTTTTTTAGCAACTTCGATGTAAGAGAAATCCTTGCTTAATTGAATATCAGTAACGGCAGGTCCCATATCAACTGTTTCATCCAGCCCATTGCCGATTTTTAGTTGATTCGCCTTTGAGATTAAACGTTCTAGTAACGCATCTTTAACGGATGCCATGACAACAATTCGAGATGTGGCTGTGCAACGTTGACCAGTTGCTCCAAATGCGCCGCCAATAATTGCCTCGGTGGCCTGATCTAAATCGGCATCTGCCAAGACTACTACGGCATTTTTACCGCCCATTTCACATATTACTTTCTTCCCCAAAGCTGCGGCCTTCATATTGATAGCTGTTCCAACTGCATTAGAGCCTGTAAATGAAATCGCTTTAATTTGAGGGGCTTCAACAATGGCATCTCCTACATCTCGCCCTAATCCAATAATCATATTTAATACGCCAGGTGGAAGGCCTGCATCATTGAAAATCTTCACCATCAGTGAAGCCGTGCTCGGCGTGATTTCAGAAGGTTTAAATACGACAGTATTGCCAGCAATCAAAGCAGGACAAGCTTTCCACATTGGGTTTGCCCATGGAAAATTGAAAGGGGTAATTAAGGCCACCACACCGAGTGGATTACGGATAGTAAAAGTAAAAACATCTTGTTCTTCGGAGGGCAACGTTTTTCCACCCATACGAAAACCTTCGCCAGCATAATATTCCAATAGAGCTAAACCTTTAAATACTTCACCTCTTGATTCATGAATTGTTTTTCCTTCTTCTTTTGTTATTGTTGTGGCGATTTCTTCTGTTCTTTGTCTTACAATGTTTGCAGCACGTAATAGAATTCTGCCACGCTCAGGGCCAGGAGTGTTGCTCCAAGAAAAAAAAGCATTTTCTGCGGCTTCAATTGCCATTTGCACATCTTGAGTCGTTGCTCCAGGAAATTCAGAAATAATCTCATCTGGATTAGCAGGATTGATATTTTTGATAGTCGACTGAGAGTTCGATGGGTTGTACCATTTCCCATTGACAAAAGCACCAAATGACATACATTTCTCCTGTAATGAATATTGCACCTCAGTAAGACTCTATACTAATAATATGCTCTAATTGAAAAAACTGGCAAGTCGGATTTGTTCAATTATAGTGAAATAGTGTGGTGGAAAACTAAATAGGATGAACCTAAAGGTATTATTGATTGATTTGGGCCTCTATCGTTGAGAGCGCATTCATTTTTTCTATCAATGATTTATTGAATTGAAGCAAATATTTCAGTGCCATAGGACACTTTAGAATTTCATTGAGGCAACTGTTAGTGGGTTTAATTAACCCTGTGAATTTGTCTATAGCCTGCTGTACATATGAATTTTAGCGCACCTCAACGGAATAGCTTAGAATTATATTCTTTGGGATGATGAAATGGCTAAACGTCAACGACAGCAAGGGATCCCCACTGAATTGACAGTCGCACAGTTCAAGGAATTTGTCTTGCCTCACCTGACTGTTGGTAAGCGGGCCCTGTATCCAAACTATCATTATACAGGTCATTTGGTTATATACTGAAATTTTTGTATATTGGCTGCCAATGGAAAGAGCTGCCCATTGAAAAAGATGAATCAGGACGTCCCGAGATCCACTTCACCAAAATGATCTGCTGAATACCTACGTAATCCATGGTGATGGGACGACAACATCCGCTAAAAAAGGTGGAGATAACATTGGTTATAGTGGGCCGCCAATTCAGAAGTGAAGCGCAACAGAGTTGCTAAAGTGATAGAACCGGGAAATTGTTCCCTAAGGTAATTGCTTTTTTTATCAGTATAACCAACTCAGTTCTACTTTAGCAACAGTATGATTTAAAATGTCTCTGTATTGTTAAGTCCACACAGAGACATAAGAGCCTCATGTATCCACAAGTCAATAGGTCAGCATCACCCTTCAATGGAGTGCAAATAGGCCTGTTGCTAAATGCATTTGAAAGAACTTAGCTAAATATAAATTTGGTCCATCTTACGTAACCTTTAAAACCCCCGTTACAAATATTCGAATTTTCACCTACTTTGCAGGTGAAAATATTGTCTCTTGATAAACTCATACCTATCAAAGCAACTCGATGTAAGTTCAGTCCAGATAACTAACGAGACTTCATGTTTTAATAGGGTAGACCGTAACAGAACATTTTAATGGAACAGTATTTTTGTTCCAATAGGATTGATTTTTATTTTTTGGTTCACTATCATGTGCTCTTCTAGATTCTAATGGAACAAATTCATGGCTTGTTATGGGTATGCGCGTGTTTCAAGCATTGACCAAGATTATGCATTATAGGAAAAAGCATCAGGAACCAAACGTAATAGAACTATTACTCGATTTCTTGCATGGTGGTGATACGTTGATGGTTACCCGAGTGGTTAGGCTCGCGCGTAGCATCAAAGATTTACAAGACATCGTGTATGCCCTTAAAGAAAAAAACGTGACATTAAAAGCAACGGAACAACCTATTGATACTCGTACAGCTGCTGGCAAGGCTTTTCTCGACATGTTAGGATTTTTTGCTGAATTTGAAACAAATCTTCGACATGAGCGACAGCTTGAGGGAATTGCTGCAGCAAAACAACGGAGCGCGTAATCAGGACGGAAGAAGAAGATTGAAGATAAAGAAATTTAGCGTCTACATTTTGAAGAAAAAATAAGGCCTACAGAAATAGCAAGGCGCTTGGAAATAGGTCGCACTTCTGTGTATCGAGCCATCTCTAAAGAGAATAAGACAACGTAAGAAATAATCACCTATTTAGAAAGATTCAACATGCAAGTTATTAAGTATGATCAAGTACAAGAGAAAATTATTAATGTCCGTAACCAACAAGTGATTATTGACTCTGATGTGGCTGAGCTATATGGGTTAGATACTAAACGTGTAAATGAAGCCGTTAATCGAAATCCTGATAAATTCCCGGAAGGCTATTTAATACAGTTCGCCAATTCAGAAGTGAAGTGCAACGGAGTTGCTAAAGTGATAGATCCAGGAAATTGTTCCCTAAGGTAATTGCTTTTTTTATCAGTATAACCAACTCAGTTCTACTTTAGCAACAGTATGATTTAA
>JAKFUY010000223.1 GCA_021732495.1 Legionellales bacterium
TGAAAACTCAAAGTATGCCGGGTTGAAAATTATTCAGCCTTATGAGGGCTTGAGCGCAGTGCGATGAAAGTTGCATGCTGCGTTCTTAGAGGGCTGTCTCTCGGCAACGAGAGATGGCTACTCGACAACAACCATAAAAATTACACTTCCTTATTACAATTAAGAGCTGCGACAGGGTCAAATGATTGGGATAAAATTTGGAAAACTGCGGTTATGAATGCCATTATTGCTCAATAAAAGCACTTTTAACATTAAACTTACCATGAAGATCAAATTAAATTAGTGCATTCTTGCTCAACATAATCACCTCTAATATTACACTTCCATGAGGGGTGATTACTCGACAATCTTGAAAAGATCACCGTCTAAAAACCTTTGAAAAAAACTACAATATAGTTATAATATAATTTATGTCAAATATTACGTTTGAATGGGATGCTTCTAAGGCATCTTTAAATAAGAAAAAGCATAGTATTAGCTTTGATGAAGCTAAAACTGTATTTTTTGATGAAAATGCCAAAGTTATTCATGATCCTGAGCATTCAGATGATGAAGAATGATTTATTATGGAAGTGTAATAAAAAGAGCGAATGCCGTAATATAAATAGCGGGAAATATATTTTGGCCTCAGATGATCTCATTCTCGCGCAAACCACTGACTTCAGGTGCAGGTTAATGGCGGTGCGTGGCAGTATATTTTTACTAAATTCATCGGTTTTGTGATATAAGCATCACTAAAAAGAGAGCTTTACGTGATATTTGCGACTTTACTTCCATGTAGTGTTATTTCGCTACTTATATTACGGCATTCGCTCTTTTTATTACACTCCCTTACGTGAACAACCTGCAGATTCTAAACTTAATCAATTGCGTCAACTAATTAATGAGGGTGAAACGAATGGCAGCCCTGTGTAATGGGATGCCCAAAAATTTCTTAACCGTATGAAGAATAAAAAATAAAGATGGTATTGAAATTATTCACATATCGACCAAATACTAATTATTTTGAAGGTATTGCCGCAAATTTTAAAGGCTTAGGCACCTTGAAAATTTGCAACAAAACCACAAAAAATCAAACTCTGTCTTGCCTTAAATTTCAGGCAAAGCCATAAGACTTGCATTGCCCCCAGCTGCAGTGGTATCAACGGTGAAGGTGCGTTCATGGCATAACCGTTGCAGATAAAAAGGCCCTCCTGCTTTGGGGCCTGTCCCTGATAAGCCCTCACCACCGAAAGGTTGTAGACCGACGACAGCACCAATCATATTGCGATTAACATAACAATTGCCAACATGGGTATGTTTTCGAATATAATCGACCGTTTCTCCAATTCGACTTTGAATCCCCAATGTCAGGCCATAACCACTGGCATTAATTTGTGAGACCACCTCTTCAAGTTGGGACGCTTCAAAGGGGATAATATGTAAGACGGGACCAAACACTTCTTTCTTGAGATCATTAAGTGATGGGATTGTAAAAGCAATCGGTGCCAAGAAGTAACCCGATGCTGTGACCGGATTCATCTGACACTCAAAAATCAGTTCATGCGCCTCTTTCATCTCAATGACGTGTTGTTGAAGTGCGGTAAGCGCCTCTTTATCAATCACAGGTCCGACATCGGTTGTCAAATATTGAGGAAGTCCAATGTTTAATTCAGCCATTGCTCCTTGCAGTAGCGTTTTAAAGCGTGGATAGACATCTTTTTGGATAAAAAGAACTCGTAAAGCCGAGCAACGTTGGCCCGCACTTCCAAATGCCGATATCAAGACATCAATGACCACCTGCTCTAATAAAGCCGAAGAATCAACAATCATGGCATTTTGGCCACCTGTTTCAGCGATAAGGGGGACGATAGGACCTATGCTATTGGCTAGAGATTTGTTAATCAGACGGGCAACCTGGGTTGAGCCCGTAAAGATCACACCAGCGACTCTCGCATCATTGACCAAAGCAGAACCGATAGTCTCCCCGAGTCCTGGTAACAATTGAATAACACCTGCAGGAAAACCAGCTTGGTGCATCAATCGAACGGCTAATGCAGCCATTAACGATGTTTGTTCTGCAGGTTTTGCCAACACACAATTGCCAGTAACTAAACATGCAACCACTTGCCCGACAAAAATAGCCAGTGGAAAATTCCAAGGACTGATACACACCATCGTACCGCGAGGATGCATAGTCAGTGCATTGGTTTCTCCGGTATAACCTGTAAAGAGTCGAGGACTTTCCATCAGCTTTCTGGCTTCTACAGCATAATAGCGGCAAAAATCGATGGCTTCTCTTAACTCTGCGATGCCATCAGACATGGTTTTTCCTGCTTCAAGACACGCTAGCACCATTAACTCTACACCATGGCGTTCTAACAGATCTGCAAATTCTTCTAAGATTTGCGCTCGATGCGACACCGTAGTTTGCGACCAGGACACAAAAGCCTTTTGTGCTTCTTCAAAAGCACCATTGACATCATCAAGATCGGCATATTGTACTTCACCAATGATTTGATTGTGATTTTGTGGTGAATAAACGGGCAAGCCAGGTGTTTGAGACGCGATGTCTTTGACAAGCATCGGAGCTGCTTTCCATTGAGAATCTTTAAATACATCCATGGCTTTTTGGAGGTCTGCCATGGCTTGACGATCACTCCAATCAACACCTTTAGCATTTTCTCGCTCAGGCTTAAAAATATTAATCGGTAAAGGGATATTTTGATTGATCAAGGGCAATAGTTCTTTGGCCTGTGCAACGGGATCTTCAACAAGTTTGTCCAAAGGCATGTTCTCATCAACAATACGATTCACAAATGAGGAATTAGCGCCATTTTCCAATAAACGCCGGACCAGATACGGCAACAAATCTTCATGACTACCCACAGGTGCATAGACCCGACAGGCGATACCCAATTGCGTCGCAGGTACAATTTGATCATATAATTCTTTGCCCATGCCATGTAAACATTGAAATTCATAATCACGATAAGCGCCGGCAAGCTCAATAATTAAAGCCACGCTATAGGCATTATGTGTGGCAAAAGCAGGATAAATTTCTTTCGTATACGTTAAGAGTTTTTGTGCACATGCCCCAAAAGAGACATCAGTGAATACTTTGCGTGTAAACACAGGATATTCTGCAAGTCCATTCATTTGCGAGCGCTTAATCTCACTATCCCAATAAGCGCCTTTAATTAAACGGACCATAATACGTCGCCCACCCTGACGTGCCAGATCAGCAATAAAATCAATCACATAAAATGCTCTTTTTTGATAAGACTGAATCGCAAGACCCAACCCATTCCAGCCGCTGAGACTTTCATGCAAATATACTTCGGCAAAAATATCTAAAGATAAATCCAAACGTTCCGATTCCTCAGCATCTACAGTCAGTGCCACGCCATATTGTTTAGCAAGTTGCGCCAAAGCCAATAATTTTTCACTAAGTTGTTCACATGCTTTGACAGCAAATGCCTCCTGATAACGAGGATGCAAGGCAGAAAGCTTAATCGAGATATTGGATTTTTGCTCAAGTGCTTGGATAGGGTCTACAGATTCCCCTAAACTTCGAATCGCATCTTCATAAGCATGGAAATAACGTAAGGCATCTTTTTCAGTTAACGCGGCTTCACCTAACATATCATACGAAAAACGGTAACCAGCAGATTGCGCTTTTTTGCCCCGTTGTATCGCTTCCTTGATCGTTCGCCCCATAACAAATTGTTTACTTAAAACTTTCATTGCCTGCCCAACGGCTGTACGAATCACTGGCTCACTGGTGCGAGAAAAAAAGTTTTTCAAAGCTGCCATGGAATCATTCATAGATTGATCTTTTTTCAGTATTTTTCCAGTAAGCACCAAAGCCCATGTGGTGCTATTGACAAAAAATGAATCACTTTGACCCAAGTGCGCTTTCCAATCGGCATGACTGAGTTTGTCACGAATTAATTTATCGATAGTAGATTGATCAGGGATACGAAGCAATGCTTCAGCTAAACACATTAAGGCAATACCTTCTTGGGTAGAAAGAGAATAGGTATTTAAAAATGAGTCGACACCGATAGCCTTCTTTCGAGACTGGCGCACATGTTGTACCAATAACTTAGCCCGATTCGCCACATCTTGGGCTTGTACACTTGATAGCTCAGCATATTCTATGAGTTGAGAGACCACTTCAGATTCGGATGCTCGATAAAATTGATTGATTTGAGCTCGAATGCCTTTTTGAGTAACTAGAGTATAATCTTGTAACATATAAAAAAACTCCTAGATATAAAGAATCATTTTATAATCAAACCTGCATAAAACAAAATAATTTATCTATTTTTGAGCAAATTTGAAGAAAATAGTCTATATTTAAGTTGTGACTAGTTAGGATAACAAGTGTTAAGGATAAATATTAAAAGGGACTTTGTGACAACTGGGCATGGATGCTCAGTTGTTTTCGTTTGTGCGTTATGAATTAATGCATAATCCACTGGCCAGGCAAACAAGACAATATCAATATGTTTAATTTTGAGCCCCCTTAAAATCCTCAAAAAAAAGCTTTGTTACACCAAATTTAAATACCTCGTATAGGC
>JAKFUY010000100.1 GCA_021732495.1 Legionellales bacterium
CAATTACATAAAATTTTATGGGAAGACAGTCCTGGTCGCTAAGGACATCATTGGAGGATTTAAATCATGCAACAATGGATTGCACAAGCACCATCAAATATTGCTCTAATCAAATATATGGGCAAACAAGATGAGAAGAAAAATATTCCTGCAAATTCTTCTTTATCCTATACTCTCCCCCACCTCCTAAGTAATGTAACGTTAGAAGTCTATCCTGGTTCAAAAGATATTTGGGAACCACTCGAAATACCTGGCTTTAAAACATTCAATCTCTCCATCGAATCCCAAAATCGTTATTTAAGCCATCTACAAACCATCAAAGATCAATTTCAATATCAAGGTCATTTCATTGTTCGGTCATCTAACAACTTTGCGCACGGCAGTGGACTTGCTAGTTCCGCCTCAAGTTTTGCAGCACTTACAAAATGTACGTGCATAGCGCTCAGCGAGCTTACCGGAAAGCCTCTCCCGGATATCGCCATCCAAGCGCAGTGGAGTCGACTCGGCTCAGGCTCTTCTTGCCGTTCTTTTTTCTCACCCTGGGCATTATGGACAGAAGAACTGGTCTCTGATATTGACATCCCCTATCATGATCTAATTCATCACGTGATTCCCATCAATGAAGAAGAAAAGGCTGTTTCTTCGAAGAAGGCCCATAATCAAATCCGAACCAATCCCGAGTATCAGTCACGCCCGGCACGTGCCACAGAACGATTAAAAAAACTGATTGCAGCTTTTCAAGAACAGCTTTGGCATGAAGCCTATACAATTTGTTGGGATGAGTTTATGGATATGCATAACCTTTTTGAAACATCCACCCCCCCATTCAGCTATATCACTCCCGAAGCGCATGAAATGTTAAACACCCTGCAAACATTCTGGAAGGATAATGGAGATGGTCCAATTGTCACAATGGATGCAGGCCCGAATATTCATTTATTATTTCGACAAGATCAAAAAAACCTAGCAAAACTTTTTATCCAGGAATATTTGGTCAATCAATACGATTTTATATGAAATTTGTCACCAAAACCTATGGGAAATGGATTCTCTGTGGTGAACATTCGGTGCTGAGAGGCCATCCTGCAATTGTATTTCCCTTAGGAAATTATCACTTAGCGTTGGAATATCAGTGGTCAAAAGATCCCTTGATAGTATCATCAAATGTAATTGATAAAAATCCATTATTACAGGTATGGAATGCCGCTTGGGATGCATTTCCAAAATATTCCAACACCTTCAGACACTTTGGGCAGCTCAAAATTGACTCTACCATCCCTATTGGCCAAGGGATGGGGGCCTCAGCAGCCTTATGTCTTGCTATCGCTCGTTGCATTTGCCATTTCTCTAAAACAACTCCTCTCATCTGGGAAACGGCGAAACAACTGGAAAATCTTTTTCACGGGCAAAGCAGTGGCCTTGATATTTTAGGGGCAGGAAGCTCACAAGGGACTTGGTTTCAACACGGACAGCGTCGTCCCCTCCAGTTAAAATGGCACCCACACTGGGCGCTTACGAATACCGGTCAGATTGGGAAAACCACATCCGCAGTTCAGCAAGTAAAAGACTTTTATCAACGTCAGCCGGAACAGGGGAAAGCATTAGACCTTAAAATGGCAAAAAGCGTCCACCTGGCACTATCCGCACTGGAAGGCTCTCATCCCAATGCACTCGAGATGTTATCAGAAAGCATGTACCAGGCTTGCGATTGTTTTGATAACTGGGGCTTGATTACAGCAGAGATGAACAACAAAATTGAACAATTAAAGAAACAAGGCGCACTGGCAATAAAACCCACCGGCTCAGGTGGAGGGGGATTTCTTTTAAGTTTATGGCCAGATGCACACTATACTAATCTTCAAGGCGAGCAGCACCTTAAAGTCATTCTACCAACTGATAATACGTTTCATCAGCCTTAACCATCCCAAAATCATTACGTGCTTTTTCCTCTAAAGATTCGGAACCAGACTTTAAATCCTGGATTTCTGCAGTCAAGGCAATATTGCGTGATCGTAGCTTCTTATTGATATCTTCCTGGGCGATATTTTTATGTTCTAAACTTAACCACTGGTAGATGTTGCCATCACCTAACCATAGCTTATACTGCAAGCCCAGCAAAGCTAAAACCAATACCGCCCAAAGTGTTCGCATGAAAGTTCAGTCCCTATAAAAATGAAAAAATGGATGAGCCTGCATAAGCAATCGATTTCATTTCCGCAATCCGCAATAACTGATTGTACTTGCATACCCTATCTGTTCGGCATAGGGAACCCGTTTTAATCTGCCCACAACCGGTGGCCACGGCCAAATCTGCAATAAAGCTATCTTCTGTCTCTCCAGAGCGATGCGATACCACTGAACGATACCCATGCTCTTTTGCCAAGCGCATGGTATCTAAAGTCTCGGTTAACGTTCCAATCTGGTTTAATTTAATTAAAATGGCATTGGCCACCTTTTTCTCGACACCTTCACTTAAACGTTGAAAGTTTGTCACAAATAAATCATCACCAACCAATTGTATTTTGTCACCCAAGGCTTGCGTCAGGAGTTGCCAGCCTTGCCAATCGGTTTCCCCAAAACCATCTTCAATACTGACAATTGGAAATTCTTGACATAGTTTTTCATAATAGCTAACCAGTTCTTGGGCCGAAAACGTTTGCTTGGATTTAGGCATACAATAAGTGCCATTTTCAAGCCAGTCTGAAGCGGCCACATCCAATGCCAATGAAATATCCTTGCCAGCTTGCAAACCTGCCTTCTCTATCGCTAGCATGATAAAGCTTAATGCCTCATGATGCGATTTCAGATTTGGTGCAAAACCACCCTCATCGCCAACTGCTGTGCTTAAGCCAGATTGGTGCAAGATTTTCTTTAAATGGGCAATGACAGATTGACTCATTTCTAAAGCTTGTGAAAAATCGGTTGCTCCAATTGGCATAATCATAAATTCTTGGATATCTAAATTATTATTAGCATGTGCACCACCATTGATAATATTCAACATAGGAACCGGCATCAATAACGGAGAATCTTTATGTAAGGATACAAATAAAGGAAGTTCTAAATAGTCTGCGCGTGCTCGGGCCACCGCCAGTGATACACCTAAAATAGCATTGGCTCCCAGACGAGATTTATCTGGAGTGCCATCTAACTCAACCAACAATTGATCCACATGTCGCTGATTTTCAATCGAAACACCATCTAATGCCGGTTTGATGATCTCATGAATATGGCGAATAGCCCCCAGTACACCCTTACCAGAATAGTGCTTGCTATCGTTATCTCGCCATTCCAATGCTTCAAACTGGCCTGTGGAAGCACCTGATGGCACACTTGCTCGTCCTAATTCGCCACTATTTAAAATAACATCAACCTCTACAGTGGGTTGGCCACGAGAATCCAAAATTTCTCTTGCTTTTATATCTTCAATTTGCATAATCGTTCCATTGCTTAAAATCACATTATTTTAGATAAATATTTAAAACCGCTATCGGGGGCTATCACCACAATATTAAATGGTTTGTTTGCGGGTAATGTTTTTATTAATTTTTTACACACAGCTAAAGCCCCTCCGGAGCTTCCCCCCAAAAGAAAACCCTCTGCCTTGGCAAAATCTCTAACGGCTTCATAAGCCTCATTATCTGAAAATTGCAACACTTCATCCACCACTGAAAAGTCTAGAATTTCACATATTTTATCTTTGCCTACACCCTCAATCTCATATTTTTGATAAATTTCAGGTTGATGATAAAAATGAGAAAAAAAGATTGAGCCTTCTGGATCAGCTAAAATGATCTTCGTTGATGGTGAAAATTCTTTAAAAAATCGCCCTACTCCTGTCACCGTGCCACCGCTACTTGCGCCTAAAATAATATAGTCGATCACATCATTTGACTGTTCCCAGATTTCTTTAGCCGTTGTTTGATAATGCGCATTACCATTTTCAATCGAATGATACTGGTTGAAATAGAGACCATTGGGGTCTTTTTCTGCGAGTAGTTTCGCTTTATTGGTGTAATGCTCAGAAGAGTCAACGCCGACATTATCGGGGCAGATGATCACCTCAGCACCATAAAGTTTCATTGTATTGACTTTTTCAGGACTTGTTTTATAAGGCACCGTAATCACAATCCCATAGCCCATTATACTACCAATCATAGCAAGAGAGCTACCTGTGTTACCGGAAGATGCCTCATAAATGGTTTGCCCCTTTTTTAGGACACCTTGCACTTGGTAATTCTCGAGCATGTGCACCACAATTCTATCCTTGATGCTCAAAGAAGGATTGAAAAACTCACATTTTACATGTAAATTGACCTGGGTGTTTTTTAAATACCGTTGAGAATGGTATAAAGGCGTATGACCGATATAAGCGAAAAGGGGATGATGTCTCTTTAAATCCTTCGTTGCACTATTTTTAAAAACTCCAATGTTCTTTGAAGTCAAAAATTTCTTAAATAGGGCTAGGGATCGCCGAAATGACCTTATAATATGAATCACCAGTATGTTGTAATTGCTCTTAGAATAATAAACCTAAACTCAAAACGCAAGA
>JAKFUY010000031.1 GCA_021732495.1 Legionellales bacterium
AATTACATGACGGGCATAAATTTCATAAATAGAATCTAAATATGAAAAGCTTATTCTGAAAACGGTTTTATCAGAGCTCATCATCAACCCATTTTATTTGCACGTCAAATCGTGGATTATACCTAAATTCCTTAAAGATATAAATGTTTTTATGTATTAATTTACCACAAAGGAGTTTTTTCTAATCCCACTAGCGCGAAGTCAGCATCTCTTTTTTGCATCACTAGCATAAAAAAAGACGGCGGGTAAGGTGCAATCAGTTTGGCAAACCGATTAATGACATTAAAGTAATTGATTAAAGTAGGGTTACTGATAGGTGGAATATAATAAAAAAATTGCGCATCGATCTGCGCATACCCCAATGACATCAGCATGCTCTTCACTGACCAGAATGAGGCGCCGCGAGATGCTTGATACCATTGCCTCCTCGAAGGTCTTGCAAAGTATTTACTGCACTTCCAAACACCAAGAGGATTTAAGCCAATCATAATCACATAGCCCATTGATTCTAACACCCTATCAAATTCATTGATAAGAGGTCTTATCTCTACTCCCATTTCAAAGATAAACGGGGCAAACAAGACGTCTATTGAATGATTGGCAAATGGTAGTTCTGTAGGGAGACCGATAAGGCTTGCTTGACTGGATGAATAAGGACTATATACCCAGTGATTTTTAAATTTAAAATCACTTAACCACTGATTTTGGCCAATGTCACCAATTTGCAACAAACTTTGATTGAAACCTGTTCGTTCAAGATGTTGTAAACATTCCATGATTTCAGTCTCCAGTCTTTGCCCTGCAAAGGTTTGAAACCAATCATGCAAATGCTGATAACTGTTATGAACATCCATGCCAAGTCCCTTTCTTAAAGTAATGAAATCACTTTGTTTTAGTTTAATCGATAATTGAAAACGAAAACACCAAAAGATTTAGAAAAAAAATAGCTATTCATTGTAGAATGCTTTCTTCATTTTATAATTGACATGAGCTATGCATACACCAAATGAGTTCGATATATTTTTTATAAAACTGAGCGAAAGCCCACTCGCAGAAAAACACTTAAGCTTATGCTCAAAACTCTATCAATGGTATCCGGCAGAAATGGATATTTGGCTACCGTTATTAGAAAAACTTGACCAAGACGCTATGCTCACGGATGAACATATCTACAGAATACTTGCACCACATTGTGATATTCATGAGCTTTACACCCATATGCTCAGTTGTGCAATTAACAATCCTGCCTACCACCTTTTTCTGAATCTTCTAGACCTCAATCGAGATTGGAAAACCTTGCTTTTGAAACTCATTGGTCGCAATATTATCAATCCCAATAATTTTTACATCCTGGTTCGTTACTTAAAAAATAATCATCATTGCCCTGAAAGTATTTTAGCTTACAAAGATGATTTTAAAGTGATCACAACATCTAGAAGTACTGAGTTAATGCATAGCGCTCTTCTAACTCAACCTAGCAAATTGCTTGAAATTTATCTTACCTTCGTAGGACTTCAAAACAAACCTATCGACCCGTTTTATCTATCCATTATCAAGCAATCTAAAGATCCGTTTATTTTTGTCCATATATTATCTCAAGAGGATGCAGATATAATCCTCAAATCCAAAAACGCACAAATTCATAAACAATTACTGGTGCATTCAAAAAAGCCTGAGCATCTCCTGGTCTTGCTTTACATTTTAGAAACCCAGTGCCTCCCATATGACTTGGTTGAGAGTATCTACCAATTGCTTCCCATCTTTGGCGACGATGACATCTATGGCCTCCAACAAGCCTTATGCTTGTTGGTGGACGAAAATGAACATAAGTCATTTCTTCACTATCAAAGTTTATTGGCAACTCCCTCAATAGCATTAGAGAAAACTGAACTTTATATCTTATTAAAAGAGAAAGGGCGGAATGAGGATTTTTTAGCACTCCTAAAAGACTGCCACCATTTTGCGATCGATAAACTGGTGACTATGGTCGAAGAACTTCAAGTTCTAGATATTTCCGATGATGAGTACCAATTGTTTTTCCATCACGTATTGCCTCAATTAAAAGAGGATAGTTCAGCTTTTGATATTATCAAAACACTGTTAAGACAGCCCATTCGTCTCAATACTATCGCATCCGACCATTTTTACAGATTACTTTGCTGTCAATCCACCACTGTTGCCGAAATTGTGGTTTGTTACCAACAAAGGCATCAATTAACACCCCTTATTTTCGATGAGCTTCTAAATCCTGCTTGCCTTAAATTGATTCTGGAAGCCGAAGCAATAAAAGTCTTTGCTTTCCCAGTAACGACACTCTTTGATATGCTTTTACATCAACAACAACCAGACAACCTTCAAAGCTGTTTTTCATCTCTAATCATGCTTAAAAAAAATAATTTACTAAATGACGACAACTGGCAGCGTAATCTGGATTTACTCGCTAGTCATCCTAATATCTATCATGCTAACGGGTTTATTAAAGTTTTGCATGAGGTGAAAACGCTATCACAAACATTGTTTGACTATCTCATCCATGAGCAACAGTATCACCCCCGTTTTTTTCAACCCAGACCCCAAGATAGGCTATCACCGACAAACATGAAGTCACCACCTTAATCTATTCCGCAATTTGGGTGTTTTTCTTGACAAAGCTAGCCAAAAAAGCGCCCATCACGTCTTATCGTCAGCAAATAATTAATGATGAGTATTCTCAATGCACAAACGCAAAGATTTAGAACGATTTTTAGCGACTTTTGTAAGGTCTTCTCTCGCTAATACAGTCGATCCTTTGCCATTTTTTTATTTGTTTTCTAAGTTGGTCTCAGCAAACCCTGGCCATATGGAAGAAATCATCTCTATTCTAGAGGAGCTCAACAAACAGGAGTTACTGAAGGAAGAACTGCAGCAAAATTTAATTTTCCACAGACATCATTTTCTAAAACTGAGAGATGTTTTGTCATTGCTGATTGAAACCCCTGAAAATATTGATGCTTACGACGCCCTATCAGAGTATGTTCTTGCTTCTAAACCACAACAAAATATAGTGCTAAAATTATCTCGTTTAAATCTTATCACTCCAATGAATCTCATCTCTATGATAGAAGCGGTAAAACGTCAAACCAATTTGGATAAATTGAGCGTGACCCTTTCAAGACTTAAGCCAGTGCCTCTTGATGTGGCTGACTATTTTTACGATCTGACAAAACATGTCCCCATTGAAAGGCAGCTTGAACTTTACTTAAGCTATATTTTTGCTGATCAAGGTATTGGGCTCACCGATGAAATCATGTTACTCCTTGAGCATTCCAAAAAACCGTTAGCTCTACTCAATAGCCTGGAAATTCCGGGTGCATTAGAAATATTATACGCCGATGACACCCCCAAAACCTTACGCATGTTAATAAAAAGCCAGGCCATGGAAGTTCTACTGGAAACACTGATTCATTTAAAACACTATCCGCTTGGTTCTGAAGTAACGGCTATCATCATCCCAGCCATTGCAGTGGCATCAGCTAACTCCCTTGATGTTTTTAATGAAGCGCTACTATTTTTGTTCTCTGATGCCAGCGGTAAGTTTACAGAATGGAAACTTTTAAGCGAGCACCTTGATAACTCACTCAATATAGTCAAACTCTTTGCTCAGCTCAGCAAACACAATATCTTGGTTTCAGACATTGGTAACCATCATTTTTTGCGATTTGCGAGATTGAACAATCCATTCATGGTTGAAATGCTTGCCTTCTATAAAAAGCATGATTTACTGACTCCCGAATTCTGTAGCTATGTTTTAACCGACAAGGTGTTACTATGGATGGAAAACCCCAAGCTCAAGCAATTATTTGATGATCTGTCTTTTGAGTACATCGCACAAACAGTCATTGTTCGGCAACCTTTCCTCGATACAGAAAGGCTGTTTGATTGTTTAGGTCAGATTGCAACCTCTTCTCATCCCAGAAACTGGGGAAATGAGGTCCTCAGGGTTGAACTAGAAAGCCTGCCATCAAATCGACAAAGGCATTCGCTTTTTGATTTCAAAAAATTAGATATAAGAGTTCTGGATCAAAACCACTCACCACCTGTTTCGCCATAAGAAACGAAGCACTATCTTGTTTTGATGGCTACTTTGAGACTTTGGCCCCTGCATCTAAATATTAATTTTCTTAATCTAAAGGGCTCCTTTGAAATAATTCTTGCAACATCATTAATCCATCCATTCTTGCTATTGTTTTACAATGTTTTTTGTTCACAAATATAGGAGCAAAGAGAAATTTGATTATAATTGGTACAATTTTGGTTTTTAAAGTCTCGATACAGGGAGTGTAATATGACACCTGCTAAAATGGTAATTAGCTTCCCGAAACCTCGTGCGACACGAAGTCGCCATAAGAGCTGTGGTACTCAACAAGGATATGATACCACCATCCATACGACTGGATGAACCTACGACCCTGAATAAAGAGCGGGTCGGACAACGAAGCAAAACACGAAAG
>JAKFUY010000117.1 GCA_021732495.1 Legionellales bacterium
CTTTAGCGACATGGTTTGGAAAAAAAGCTATCTTCACAGGATGTTTTTCTTCAGTAGGGGTCGATGATCCCACATATCGAATGGCCACGATGTGAAGCTTTATAATATATAAAATTAATAAAGGAACTGCGATGACATGTAAGGCATAAAAACGTTGTAACAAAGGAGCGCCTACTTCCAAAGAACCTCTCACCCATCCCATCAACGCAGGCCCTATCCAAGGCAAGCCCCCTATCGCAGAGGTCGCAACCTCAGCACCCCAATAAGACATCTGTCCCCAAGGTAGAACATAACCTAAAAAGGATTGAAGCAACATTAAAATAAAAAGAACGACACCAACCCCCCACACCAATTCCCGTGGTTTTCGATAGGAGCCGTATAATAAACCACGGAACATATGCAGATAAAGGACGACAAATAAAAATGAAGCACCAGTGGTATGTAAATAACGAATAAACCATCCAGAAGGGACATCATGCATAATCGTCTGAATTGACGCAAATGCCTGATTGATACTGGGCATATAAAACATCGCTAAGTAAATACCACTTAAAAACTGATTAACCACTAAAATAACGGCTAATAACCCAAACACATACCAAATATTCAATGACTGAGGGACTTGATATTCACATAAATGTTTTCTTAAAAAAGACTGGACCGGCAAGCGTTTTTCCAATTCACTCAAAAACCGTTTCATTTTACTTCACCGATAATAAGCGACTTACCATCAACACTAAAATGATATGGAGGGACAATAAGGTTTTTGGGGGCAGGGGCGCCTTTTAGTACCCGACCGGCTAAGTCAAATTTAGAACCGTGACATGGACATAAAAATCCCGCGTTAGGTTGATACACAGGAATACAACCCATATGGGTACATTTTCCAAGCACGACAAAATACTCCTCATGAATGGACCGGGCATCATTCTGAGCGGATATGGGTTGCGCAGACAGCTGGGAATGGGGATCGCGTAATTGTGGATTAGCCTTTTTTAAAGCAGCAATCATCGCTTGGGTTCTACGCAAAACCCACACCGGCTTGCCCTGCCAAACCACGGTCATCATTTGACCAGGCAGCAACTGCGAGATATCGGCACGAACCGATGCTTCCGTTAATTTGGTAGCAGAGGAAGGAAGCCATGAACGTACAAAAGGAATGATACTGACCATTACAGTCAGTCCAGCAAGAACCATAAATCCCACATGCAAAGCTTTATTTTTTGTCCATTGCACCACGGATTGAATATTATTATCAGAAGTCATGATCACAAAAGGCAAAATGCGAATACCACATTATACTCAAAACATACAAAATGACAATTAAAAAAGCTGCGAAGCAAGTGATTAACCCCAAAAACCTTCACATAAATTTCTAGTTAAAAAGCCAAATATAAGTGAAAAAGCCTTAATGGTCTTTTATTGAACAAAAAGATAGTGTATAATATTTTGTCATTATGATTATTTTTGGCTAAAAATGACAACCAACACTCGAGAAGTCTTAGATTTAAGGGATCCTATATTGAATAATCACCTTAAACTAAGAAAATTGGATGCCCTTGCTAGGTTGTTAAGCCCACATGCAAATTATACTGCTTGCATCGCATTAACTGTCTTTCAGGGAAAATTTCTAATTTCATCAAATGGAGTGAAGGATGAAGGTTCAAGTTTGCTGTTAAGTCTGTTTCTAGCGAGTCGCTTAAAAATAATACCAGAATTTATAACTAGGAATCTATCAAAAAATATATTAAAAGCCACAATAGAACCTGCAGAACATACATTTCTCATCTCCAATCATGACACACTAACCCAAGAGTTACTGCAGAGAATTTTTCAATCTGCCTTTTTGAGTGATTGCAATAAGCTAATTATGTCCCTACGGGATTGTGGTGGCAATTTTTTGAAAGATGATAATGAGATGATAGCTAACATCTTTAAAGTATTGTCATTAAAGCCTATGACCAAAGGAAATGCAGCAAGCACTGAAGCTCCGGATGATTTTTTTTCTATGGAAGAAAGTGATTTAATATTTGGGCAAAAGCCAGTCACAATTTTAATCCCTAAGGAAAAGGCCGAGGCTTCCTCCCCAAAAGCCAAGACTAAAGAGTGGAAGTATTATGCAAAAACCTATTTTGATTGTGCCGGTATTAGGTCAAATGAATTTAGTCTCGGATCTGAGTTTAGTCTTAAGACTAGTGCAGTCGACTTTCATGCAGAGCAACTCATTTTACACTATGCTTTAGAAACACATGATCCAAAAAATATGGATCATCGATTATTTATTGGCTTAACCAAACTATGTTGCGAAACCTGCACAACGGTGCTAGCGGAATTTCAACAGAAGAAAGGTGATCAACTTCAAATAATGACAAGGGGGAGCAGCAATGCGCCATTCAAGGGAGTCGTACAGTTATTTTGCATGGAACCGTTGCCCGTTTCAGAATTACTGATACATAATCCTCAATTTAATCGGTTGAAACATATTCACCAAATACATTCTGCCTCTGATTCACCAAAACCTCAGGCTGCTTCTTTATGCACCGAAAATGCTGAACTACTTAAAAAGTTGGATGTATTCCTGACGGATGCTGGCGTACGGGACATTATCACTGCATTTAATCCGGCGTTGGAATGTTCCAGTGATGGCGAGCTATCTCCCAAGAAAGGTCCAAATCATCAAGATGCCGCCGCCAAATACGATTCACCTGAACAATCGACTGATGAGAGTGAGCTTGAGAAACTTTCTTCAATACCGCAAAGAATCAAAGCCCAGATGAAAGGACTACAATATGATCAAGCCTTAACTCCATTGCTTGTGCCCTTTATAAAAATCAGCGATGGGATTAGCAAGGGACAGAGCCTGAAGGAGGAAAGTTTTTCTGAGCTTTCAAAGAAATTGCTTGGAGACAATCCCCTACTTAATCGCTTGAAACAAATTTACCTAATGCGACATCCCAAAGAAAATAGCTCACGGAAATTTCAGGCAACTGCTTTATCCCCCACGAATACTCAACTACTTAAAAAGTTGGATTCATTCCTGAAAGATGCAGGCGCGCAGGAAATGATAGATACATTAGATGCGGGGTTGGGATTTTCTAGTGATGGCGAGCCATCTCACAACGGTGCTTTAAATCCAAAAGATTCCGCTACAAAATCTCCTTCACCTGAACAATCTACTGATGAGAGTGAACTTGAGAAAATTTCCTTAATACCGAAAAAAATCCTGACAAAGATGAGAGCACTACAAGCTACCAAGCAATTTGATCGAGCGTTAACTCCATTGCTAGTACCGTTTATAAGTATCTGCAGCGAGATGAGCACCGGTCAAAGACCAATGTTTCCATCTGAACCGCCTTCAAGTCCACCATGCTCGCCACGCTTTTTTTCAGTACATACAAGTCCAACACCCGAGGAATGGCATGCTGGTACTGAAGTTGATAGTGATAGTCCTGCACCCAGTGCCTGGGGTTCTGCTACTGAAGGTGATAGTGATAGTGATAGTTCAGCTCTCAGTCGAACATCCCCTATTGAAAAGCTGCTTTTACTAATATCTTTTTCACAGCGTAGTGAGCTTTACCCAGGACAGGACAACCCTTCTTCTTTGCTAAAACTAACTACCAATCACTATAATATTATCAGCAGGAGTGTGAATGCTGGCAGACCATCATGTTCGCCTAGTCCAACACCCTCGGATTGTACTACTAGATCAGCACGCTCAGCTAGTCCAATACAATTCTGGCCTTCTCATAGGGATTTTACTGAAAATACATGCATCAGTCCTCCAAGGCAATTTTTCATGTCCACTAAACAACTGGTTACCCCAAAAATTGTTCAACCTGTCCCCATCAAGCCTGATCAGAGTCCTTTGACTCTTACTGTAACAACAGAGAGAAATTTAGCGCCGTCTGGCGCTCCTTAATAACATCACGCATCAATTAATGCCAAAAAAACCCTGCTTTTGCAGGGTGTTTTATTTGAAAAAATATTAACGTATTGAATGTTGGTATCAGAAGCCATGATCACGAAAGGCAAAATGCGAATACCCATATTCTACTCAAAAAATACAAAATGACAATTAAAAAGCTAGAAAGGTGTGTAAAAAGCCAGTGCTTGACCGAAAATATAGCTGGTAATTTCCAGTCAAAAACTTAAAGTAATAAAAAATTTTGAAATTGCTATTTTATTTTTAATCTTTGTATTGTATAATATAAACTCATAACGAGTTAATTTTGGAGTTATTATGCAGAATACAAATGTGGAAATGTTTAAGTTAGCGCAGAAAACCGGAAATGCCAGTCCTGAATTAACTACAACTGGTCAATCAACCTCTGTTGT
>JAKFUY010000169.1 GCA_021732495.1 Legionellales bacterium
GAAAATGAAGCGCCCCTCTCGTTTGACCATCAAATTGAATGTAGCCAGGCTCAACCAAATCAATGGCTTTTAGATCCCATCCGTCCATTTCAACTATTCTCCATTTACCAATAAATTTATTTTCAGTCATTTTGTATCCATAATCAGATTGTTATTATCCCGCTGCTGGCGTGATATTTAGAAAACCATCAATACCATTCGTCGTTGTCATCATTGATGAGTGAAGAAGCTTCTATCCATAGCTCTTTATCTTCTTTGATTAGCGTCAACAGGTAATCGTACTCAGCTACTGGGATATGATTTAATGCGAGACTAAACTTGAAGAATTTTTTAAACGTTGCTATGTATGATTTTACATTCGTTGGTGAAGCCCACATTGCCTTTCTTGGAAAAAAATCACCTAGAAACCCACTGACATCACCAGCGTTCATTTCATACAATGATTTGTACGGCTCATAATAAGAAAGATATGTACAAAAAAAACCAAGGCTATCAATATGGGATTTTATTGTTTTTGTAGATAAGCCGTCTTCTTTTAAATTATTTTCAAATTGAGCAAGAAACATATTGTTTTTTTCGTCTACATCGTTGTTCATACTTAACATATCGGGTGCCATCAAAAATCCTCAAAAATATTCTTGGAACCACATTTAGGACAACGAGATACCACGATCACATGCCCTAAATTACAATACATTTCTGAAAAAGTATCAAGTTTTAGTTGTTCTTTAACAAGCTGCTTAAGCTCAATAAAATCTTCATATGTTTCACCGCCCGGTGTCACTAAGAAGTATTCGGCAGGAATGTAATCATCGAAATGACAGTCCATACACTCAATAGGTGCAAAAGCCAATGCTTCAGGATCGATAGTGTTTGATTCAACTTTAGTAATTTTTATCACACTTGCAACCTTACTGTTTTTCAAAATTTAAATTGTCGCGACAGTGTCGAGACAATTTGGTTTGTTCGTCTTCCGTCTATAAAAGCGAATTTACTCCAACGGATCGTCCCTATTCGATTACCACTTTTACACTAAAAAACACTGTGATATCTTGGCGTTAAGACCCAAAGTAGTCAATGATCAACTATACTATAAATGACGAATACAATGCATTATTTTTTATCAATCACGAACTGTAATTCATGCTGGGTGGTGTTTATGGTTTACAATTATATACGCGAACCATTGCAAGTTGAAGAGGCTGACAGACTTTGTCAGTCTTGTGAAACGATGCAAGAGAAATTGATTATATGGACATTGCTGGATACGGGATTGCGCGTCTCAGAATTGTGTAACCTTTCGCCCCAAAATATTGAATGGCAACAAAAAGCATTACGTATTACAGGGAAAGGTGGTCCTCATGGCAAGAAGTCGAAAAAGCGCGTCGTGCCTATGTCTAGACGGGTTCAAACATTATTGGAGCACTATTTTGCAATTAATGAACGGTGGCCGGTTGGGATCCGCCAGGCACAAAAAATTGTTAAGCAGGTGGCGAATAGAGCCAAGCTTTCTCATCTGGTAACACCTCATATTCTCAGACATACCTTTGCCACCTTGGCTTTGCAAAAGAATATTTCTCTTGCTGCAGTACAAAAAATCTTGGGACATGACAGATTGATGACCACAGCAATATACCTAAACTTCACTGACACGCATGTGTGTGATGAATTCATGGCGAAATGGTAGCGTATTAATTCCGTTGAAAGGTCATAAAAATGGACAAGCGTTGTAACGCTCAGGTGGAAGATGTTCAAATTTATCAATTTCGCCTTAGGATTAAAGGCGTTAGTCCAATGATTTGGCGGCGGATATTGATGCGCAGTGACAGCAGTATTGCTGATCTACATTTCTGCATTCAAATAGTGTTTGGCTGGAGCGATACTTATCTCAATCAATTTATTATTTATGGTAAACCATATGGCGTTTACCACGATGGAGGCATTAGCTTTAGTGACAATCCCAGACAGGTATATTTGCGGGATTTTCAATTCAAGGGCAAAGAAAAATTCATGTATGAATACAATTTCTTTGACCATTGGGAGCATGAGATTCGCCTGGAACAACAATTACCCATTGATTCAAAAAAAATATATCCATGTTGCATTGGCGGCGCACGTGCCACACCTATTGAGGATTGTGGCGGACCTGATGCATTTATGGCGCTTGACGATCATTACTCTCCATGGCGCATTGAGGAACAAGCACTTGAAAGTGTAATGCGGTATCAACAAGGAAAAGAAGAACTAACTGACGTTCAAGATACATTTCAAACACTGAAATACTGGGTCAGTCGACATCAACTTAATCGACGTGCAGTCAATAATAGACTGCGTCGATATGCTCAAGGTGAGGATGTTTGCGACCTAATTTGGGAGGGGTCGTGCGATGAAAATTAAAATTCAGGTTGTCATCGATAATGATAACCAAGTAATCACTGAGGACATTATTTCGCTGGTGCGAGAAGATCTGTCTGCGGAGACATTGGGGATGACTTTGAAGGAGGCGAAAGAAATTGCAATTGGGATCCAGCAAAAACTTGTTTCTCATCAAATAAGCGATTATTTAGCGCATCATCGTGCCTGTTCTTGTTGTGGTAAGTCACGCAATATCAAAGGGTATCATTCGTTAATGTATCGGACACTTTTTGGCAAACTGTCACTCAGAAGCCCTCGATTGCATGAGTGCAGCTGCCAGCCGAAGACTAATGTGAGTTTTAGCCCGTTGGCTGAGATTCTTGCCGAGCATATTGCGCCAGAGCTAAGTTATTTGGAATCCAAATGGGTCGCCCTAATGTCATATGGCATGACGGTCAAATTATTAGAAGAAGTATTGCCGTTAGATATTAGTCCTTCATCGGTGTATCATAATACGCAACAGGTTGCGCAGCGTCTAGAAAAAGAACTTGGCGATGAACAACCAATGTATGTTGAAGGCTGTCCATACGAATGGGATAAATTACCACGGCCTGAAGCACTATTAACGGTTGGTATTGATGGTGGTTATGTTCATGCCAGGGATGGAGACAACAGAAAAGCAGGATGGTTTGAAGTGATTGTTGGCAAGAGTATGCAGGATAATGCGCCAACAAAACGGTTTGGGTTTGTCGCCACCTACGATACCAAACCTAAAAGAAAGCTGTACGAAATGCTGAGTAATCAAGGCTTGCAAATGAATCAGGCGATTACTTTTCTTTCTGATGGTGGTGATACCGTGCGCGACTTGCAACTGTATTTAAGCCCACAGGCCGAACATATTCTTGATTGGTTTCACGTTACGATGCGGATAACCGTCATGAAGCAGTTTGCTGTGTCACTACCAACTGATGGAACTATAAACATTACTGAAGAATTGGATAGCTTGAAATGGCATCTGTGGCATGGAAATGTATTTCGTGCATTAGCCGCTATAGAGCACATCAGTTTTTACTTGGATCCTGAGGCAACAAACAATAATGAGGCCAAGCTGATGAATGCGCTGGAGGAATTTGATACATACATTAGAAATAATAGTGCGTTGATTCCCAATTATAGTGATCGCTATCATTATGGGGAGGTCATCACAACCGCTTTTGTGGAGTCAACTGTTAATGAGTTGGTCAGCAAACGGATGGTTAAAAAACAACAGATGCGATGGACACAAAAAGGAGCGCATTTACTCCTGCAACTCCGTGTAAAAACGTTAAATCAGGAGCTACGGCAATCGTTTTGTCGCTGGTATCCAAAAATGGAAAAAGAAAATGACATGGGGTTACCTATGGCTGCATAGACCCCCCGGTTTTGGATGGTCTCCTAGACACTAATAACGATCCAAGGGGACATTTCTACTTTGCCAGAAGGGGACATTTTAACTTTGCCGCTACATCTCGTCGACACCTATTTGACTTAATATTACGCATATGGTATTATATTTAAGATTATTTTTTATAGGGGTAAATATTTATGCATCAAATTAATGAATCTTCAAGAAAAAATGTTGTTCTCGCGGCAGTTCAACAATATGGCTGGGATCTTGAAGACGCAGATCAATCACTAAAAGCTGATAAAGAAATTGTTCTCGCGGCAGTTCAACAATATGGCCGGGCTCTTGAATACGCAGCTGAATCACTAAAAGCTGATAAAGAAATTGTTCTCGCGGCAGTTCAACAAAATGGCTGGGCTCTTGAATACGCGGCTCTATCACTAAAAGCTGATAAAGAAATTGTTCTCGCGGCAGTTCAACAAAATGGCCAGGCTCTTGCATACGCACCTCAATCACTAATAGCTGATAGAGGCTTTGTTCTCGCGGCAGTTCAACAAAATGGCCAGGCTCTTGGATTCGCAGCTGAATCACT
>JAKFUY010000181.1 GCA_021732495.1 Legionellales bacterium
TCAACACATATCGCTTATATTTTCTCAGGCAGCAATCGTCATTTATTAGAGGCGATGTTCTTTGATAAGAAAAAACCTTTTTATAATCTTTGCGATATTATGACACTCGACAGAATATCCGAAGAAAAATATATTACTCATATTAAAATAACTTCCGAAAAAGCATGGAAACACGTGCCTGATGATGGCGCTCTTGAGGCAATTTTTGAAGTCACCAGAAGACATCCTTACTATGTAAATCGTTTGTGTAATTTATTGCTAGATGAAGATCTGGTTGATGAAAAAATAGTTTTTAGCGCTTGGGATGATTATGTTCGTGATAGCCAGTCTCGAATTGAGGCTAATTTAAGTGAGCTCCCCATCAATCAAAGAAGAATGCTTATTTTGATTGCTAATAATGATCCTGTTGCGAAGCTTTATTCTTCGACCATGATGAAAAATTCTGATATGTCCTCTAGCAGTATTTCCCGAGTAATTCATGCTTTAAAACAAAAAGACTACGTTTATGTGAATGAACAGAAATGTTATTGTATTTTGGATCCAATAATTGAGGATGTATTGCGTCTGTAAACGTTTTGGGACAGTGGGACGACTTCAAGAGGTTGCAATTATCCAATGCGCCTGGCGACATAAAAAATCAATTTGATCAACAAATGGGCCCCAAGTTACGGTCCGTGCCTTTTGGGGCCACTTTGATGGGAGAAATCGACTAAAAAAATTTTTAAATGAACATAGTGATACGTTTTTGATGCCTCCCCAGCTAAAAGGTCGCTTACAAAGTCATTAAACTTTATGAAATAAACGAAAACGCATCAAAACAGATTTTATAAATTACTATATGTCTTATTACAGGACGATAAAGTAGCCCCAAAAGGCACGGACCGTAACTTGGGGCCAATATGACAATCTTTGAGCAATTTAATACCCTGGCTACCTAAGCTCGCCCGCGAGAATACGCGTTTTTAAATTTTAAAAGTTTTTGCGACAGAACCAATTAAACCCACTACCAGTTGTCACCCATTTGCGAACTAGACGGTGCTTCTTAATATTTCCTTAATATTTTTAATGTACAATGAGATTTCAATTCGGACATTTAAGTGAGTTCACATATGACTATTACAAATTACTCAATGTTTAGTATTCCAAAAAGAACATACTCTATTACCTTAAAACTCTTAGGGGAACTAGGGTCTATGAGTTTCCCGACGTCCGATAGAATAAGCGATGGAGACTACTATGAAAATGGTTACTCTAGAGCGGGTAACCCACGTCCGAGAGAGTCAAGTTGCGTTGAACATTTACCCATGTTTTTAGGATATGTATCTATTTCGGTTATAATTATTGCTTTTAGTTTGGTATTTGCCGCAGCAGCATTTATTATCTTCGCAATTCCTGATGGAATAAAATATCTATCAAAACCGGATGAAGTAAACATAGAAACGGAAGCAATGACAGCACAACAATAAGTATAAAATTTATAATCTTATCTAATCGTACAATAATCCTTGTGCGATTAGTTTGATATTTTTGACTTAAATTTACTCTGGTTTCAAAGTTTATTTGTTTAATTTTATGTTCCAGTCTTTGTGATAGATGTTAAATATTGGGTGTTATTACAGGAACGGGGGTATGCCGTAGCAAGCTGCGGAAGAGATGGTGGTAGGCCCACCGAGATCGGTCACCAGAGACCGGCCTCAAACCACCTCAGGCGGCTGTTGTCAAAAGCAATGGTCGTGAGTGCGTGAGGAAAGTCAGGCAATGATCTGGCGAGGTATAGATTAGGAAGACGAGTGCTAGCGAATCACTGTTGACGCGTCGTAAAGTAAACTAATTAACGGGGGCGGTCAGGATACGTGTGCAAATGGGTCACTTCACTTTTAAAACGGCCTATAACCCTTTACCAATATAGGCTATAGCCATTTACTATAGAATTTATTCCTCGGCTATAATTGATTTATTTTTAGACGACTTCCTCGGCTTCTTCAGCTCGCTCGCTTCGTGCTTTAAATAAAAATTTATCCCTTGTCACATATAGGTTTGCAGGTCTTCGATCTAAATCCAATACATATTCACCGAATCGCTTGAGCTGTTCAGTCATGTAGGGACTCATATGACTAAGATCATCTTCGATGATCGTATGACCTTCTTGTATTAAAGAGTGACAAGAATCGGAAATATCAATCACATTTTGCAGCATAATGCAGTTGGCAATTAAATCATTATGTTTAATGGCTTTTTCCATTTCATCAGGATCATTCGATGCGACCAAATATTTTGATCCAAATCTAATCCAGTCTTCTAATGTGTGGTATGACTCCACTTTATTGGTCGTCGCTGTAATAGTTTGTCTTAACTCTTTCTTCGACACGTAATCAAGTAAAAAAGTGGTACGAATTACCTTGCCTAGCTCTTGAAAAGCCTTATACAGCCGGTTTTGGTTGTTGTATGAATTAAGCTTGGACAGTATAAACGCGGAAGACACTTTTCCTAATTTTATAGAAATAATGACTTGCATTAAATCCTGCCAATGCGTCTCTAAAAGATCCCAGTCAATTTCGGCTTCGCAAAACATTGAGTCGATGTTCTTGTATTTTGTTTTTTTATCCACTCTATACAAATTTAAATCTTTCCAATTGCGAATTCGTGGCATTAATTTAATGCCGAGTAGGTAGGCAAAAGCGAAGACTGGTAAGGACTGGCCTTGCGTATCTGAATGAACAATATTTGGTTGTACTTCGGATGCATTTTCGAGTAAGCCATCGATAATATGTATGGCCTCCCACACCCCGCATTGAATGAATGTTGAAAATAACGCGATGTAATTATCAGCTATATGGCGGTAAGCTATGCCGCCTTTCCTTCCATAACGAATATGTTGCTCTGCAACCATGTTGTCATCATGGATATCTTCGAGTGTTCCATCAACCGCCACACGTTGGCCGGTACCCCATGCGCGTAGTAAAGGGAACTCATTTAAACAATTAATGATTCTTGTGATCGCCTTTGTTAATGAGCGCACCGTAAAATGCTTTTTGTTGATTCTTGATATGGTACGTGGTTCAATTTCAAATCTGACGTGCTTGGCTGTTTGGGTTGGCCCCAAACTTGTTCCATAGCAAAAATTAGTTAAAATGTATTTTTCAATGGCGTTATCTAACTTTCCCTCTGTGCCGGAAATTGGGCCAAATTCATCTGCCCAACCAGTATGATGATGACCATTCGTCAATATATCCAACAAGCTTCTTTCAGGTAGGCGTTCACGAATTAAATTCTCAATTTTTTCAGCATGATCACTTTTCAATTTTGGCTCGTATTTTTTTAGAACAGGCCGGCCTTCCTCATTAATAACAAAATCGGGGATGTTAAAATAATTCCGATCAACATATAGGGCTTTATCTGTCAGTGTTTCTTTGAGATGCCCCATCATATCTTTCGCATTATTGGCAATACCAACCTCATCACAGAATATATCTAAATGTTCTTGGCATTCATCCCAAGGTAAAAGTTCAACACGGTAATCCGCATAGTCTCTAGCACCTTTAACATACAAATCTCCAGAGTTGAGCCCCTTAGATACGTATTCAAAAACACAGCTTTCTATGGCTCTACGATTGATTTTAGTCTTGTCCAGCCCACCCATAATCTGTTTTATCCAGAACGCAGTGGTAAATAATAAATCAATATCATCGGTTATAAATTCAGATCGTCGAGTCTCGTGATCTAATAAGTATTGCATGGCAACAATGAGCTTATCATCTTGAGTTGGGCTATTGAGCTGCAGTGCTTTCAAAATTTTAAAGAACAATGATCGTCGTTTCTGGATCATATCAGTTAGGTATATTCTATACTCATTCCCATGACTGGCCAAGATGTCATCGCATTTATTAGTAAGCTGTGAGAAGCCCCCTCCATCCTCAATTTTTTTATGAAACGCGTTTGCAAACTCACCATGTTCCTTGATGGACTGTCCATCATTCATTATTTTTTTAAATAATTCAACGACACTGCAAGTATCTTCTTTACTGTGACTCAATTTATTCTCAAGCTCTGTTTTAGATTGTTTGTGAGCAATTGATATTAGTCGGCGGAACATAATGGCCAGCGCATCTTTAGCGTTGGCCTGAGATCGATAAATTAATGAAGCGATTAATGTGCATCGTTTCGCTTCACTAAAATCAGTTAACTCATCAGCGCTGAGTTGATTAGCTTCTTCGGCAAACTGCTCAATTTTCACTTTGGCAATCCCATCCAGACAGTTCATAACATTTCCAAAGGACATTAGCCATTGAAAATGATCTAAAAACTCA
>JAKFUY010000216.1 GCA_021732495.1 Legionellales bacterium
GCGTGAGATATTAGAAGTCCTGCTGAAGCACGTTGTTGATAATACTCAGCTTGTAATGCAGTCGCACAGTCCCCAACTCCTGCACGACAGCGGGTTAGAGGCGCCATTACAATCCGATTACTCAATTCAAGATCATATAATTTGAATATTTGAAATAGGGCATGATCACTGAGCATTTTTTATCCTAATTTGTTTCGTAAAACATAGACATTTGTTGCAGAGCCATTTTAAGAGATTGTGGGTTTGGTCTTTGTTGGTATAGTACCCGATCGTTTTGGTCATAGGTCTTAAAATCACCATCCGGATGTAAAACAGTAAAGGTTTTTTTGTATACAATAGCATTGGTGACATAGCTTCCGCATAGAAGATAAGGCTTAGGATGAGGAGTGAATAAAGACTGACCTATGGTATATTTTTTATAAAGTGATGAGTGAAACAATTCTTGGATAATAGTAGCAGGTAAATCGTAATGACTCGTAGAATAGACAATGGTTTTTTTTAATTGATGGGGCCAATGAATTATGAGTGGAACATGAATAAGATTTGTCGCATATGAACCACAATGTCCCCATATATTATTGTGATTCTCATTAAATCCTTCACCATGATCAGATGTAATGATGATAATGGTCGTGTCTAATAATCCATTTTTCTGAAGGGTTTGTAGGACCTTGGAAATCTGATTATCTACAAAATGAACAGCGTTATTGTAACGCAAGTGATACGGCAAGGGATCTGTCGAGGCATTTACGCTCCATCTTTTACATGCCTTAGTTGCTTTTGGGAATAACAAAGGAAAACTTTGTAGTTGACAATATCCATGCACTGCATCATACAAAATGTAGGTAAAAAAAGGGATTGGGCTATTTTTTTGTTGCTGAAGAAATGAGACGGCATTTTTAGTTGTTATCCTATCTGATTCTCCAATATCAATACCTGCTACTTCGTGAATTTCCTCTGGTTTTCTTTTCGAAAAAAGATTTAAGCGAAAAGGTGGTGTTTTTAATGCACTTGAGTGAAATATTTGGAACTGATAACCGGCTTTTCCCATAAAATCAAACAATAAAGGTTGTTTGTGATAATTGACAGCTGCAGAAAAATAATTAGGGGGCAGGCCGTAAAACATTCCGAAAACACCAGCCTGTGTTGCATTGCCACTGCTCATGTGTTGGCTGAAATTCATTTCTTGCTGTTGGAACTGATGCAAGTGTGGTGTGATATAGGGGTCAATGGCATCGGCTCTTAAAGTATCGACGACAATCCATACAATATTATAATGAGGCGGCTGTGGTTTATTGAAAACAATATCTTTATCTTTGGGCCATTTCAGATTTCCACTTTGATTAATGTGTACATATGCACCCCATTCAGAAAGTTGGGTCAATCGCTCTGGTTTTTGTAAAATTTTATAAAATAAAACTTTTAATCCAGGGTAGTGATCTAATTCATGTATCACCTCAACAGCATTCATAGAAATTGCAGACTTGAAAAAAATTACCAACCAAGAAAGGACACCAAACCAAAAAATAAAAAAATTATTCAAAAGCTTAGGGTTATGTGTATGGTACGCTATTTTTATGGCAATGCAGAATAAACCACAACAGGCTATAAAAAGTAAGGCGCATTTCAAGATAATATAGGTTATCTCATTTGATGATATTTGTAAAACATGATTGAGATGGGTTGAGCATAAAATTTTAAAAATATAAGCATTGATATGAAACTGAAATTGATGATAAATAAATTGATCGACCGATAGTAGGGTTATACCTAAGAAGCTTGCAAGAATGTTTAAACCGATTAAGCCCCATTTTGGAAAATGCAGCAGACTTAAAAAAACTGTTGGTAGGCATAAAATGGCTGCAAAACTTAACCAATACACTATAAACAAAGTCATAGCCCCATGGATATAAAATGAAAAGGCCTTAAATACTTGTAAAGATTGAAAAATAGAAGAAGGAAAATAGGTATTAACAAATTGCAATTGGGAGGAGATGATATCGAAATTCAAAATGCCGGCAAGTGCTGAAATCAGTAAAATATAAATGACCAGACTTTTATAATAAAGTTCTGTCGACATTGATTTCATTACTGTTGACTACCACCAACTACCATATTGTCGATTTTTAATGTCGGTTGACCAACACCTACAGGAACTGATTGTCCATTTTTGCCACAAACACCGATCCCAGAATCTAAACTCAGATCATTTCCTATCATGGAAATTTGCTTCATTACCTCAGGGCCGTTGCCAATAAGGGTGGCACCTTTAATAGGTTGGGTGATTTTCCCATTTTCAATGAGATAGGCTTCACTGGTGCTAAAGACAAATTGACCTGAAGTAATATCCACCTGACCGCCCGCAAAATTAGGGGCATAAATGCCCTTTTTAACTGAGGAGATGATTTCTTCTTTAGAGTGTTGGCCTGCTAACATATACGTATTGGTCATGCGTGGCATTGGGATGCAGGAATAAGACTCCCTCCTGCAATTCCCTGTGCTTTTCATGCCCATTAAGCGTGCATTGAGATTATCTTGCATATAATTGACAAGAACGCCATCTTCAATCAGTGTGGTATTTTGTGTCGGAGTGCCCTCGTCATCAATATTTAATGAACCCCGTCTTTTTGCAATTGTACCATTGTCAACGACAGTAACGCCTTTTGCTGTGACTTGCTCACCAATTCGATGACTAAAAGCCGATGTCCCTTTACGGTTAAAATCACCCTCTAGACCATGCCCAACCGCTTCATGAAGCAGTACACCCGGCCAGCCTGAGCCAAGCACCACTGTCATATTCCCAGCAGGTGCATCAACGCTTTCAAGATTTACTGTCGCTTCATGCACCGCTTGTTTTGCCAATTGCTGTAAAAATTCATTGGCTTGTAATTCTTTAAAATCGTAACGACCACCACCACCCGAGCGACCGGATTCGCGTCTTCCATTTTGTTCAACCCATACACTCAAATGAACACTTATCAGGGGTCGTACATCGCTTGCAATTAAACCTTCAGCATTTAAAATACTAATGACATCGAAATCTGCAGAAATGCTTGCAGAGACTTCTTTAACTCTGGGATCTAAATTTCGGATATAATCATCCAAATCCATCAGAAGTTTAATTTTTTCTTCAGAACTTAATGTTGTAATCGGGTTGGTAGGTTCATAAAGGTATTGATTTTGACGAGAGGGGATAGGAAGGGCATTGGAGCCTGAACCCTGTTTTGCAATACTATTGGCAGCTCGGAGCGCGAGTTCGATAGGATTAAGTGCAATATCATCGCAATAAGAAAAACCGGTTTTTTCTCCAGTTACAACCCGAATCCCAGTGCCTCGAATAATGGCAAAGCTGCCCCGTTTGACTTGCCTGTCCTCAAGTATCCAAGACTCGGAAACCGAGTTCTGTAAATATAGATCAGCATAATCAATTTTTGAGTCTAAGTTTTTAAAAAAAGTTTTTTGTAAATCATGGAGTTCAAATGAGGCCGGTTTAAATAAGACATCTTGGACGATTTGCTCATAGATGACAGAAGACATGGTTAAAGTTCTCCATTTTTAATATGGGACGATCATAGCATGACTATAAAAAAATAATATTGTTTTTGATAGTATAGATAGCCAAGTTTAAGTACTTTCTTCATTGTGTTATAATAATATTGATAGTAAATTAAATGAGGTTATAACCTTTTGGAGCATAAAATGAGCAAACAAGATGCAACCATTCTGACGCGTCGAATGGAATCCGTCTTAGCCACTAATAAAGTATTGAGAAATACCTATATGTTGTTGGCTATGACATTATTATTTAGCGGCGTGATGGCCTATGCTAGCTTTGCGATGGGTGTCCGCTTTTTGAATCCTATTTTATTTATGGTAGGTTCTTATGGCTTAATGTTTCTTACTAGTTATTTGCGTAACAGCCCTATGGGAATTGCTAGTGTTTTCGCATTTACTGGTTTTATGGGATATTGTTTAGGGCCTATTTTAAATATGTATCTGCTGTCTATTCCCAATGGAGCGCATGTGGTTGCAACTGCTTTAGGTGGCACCGGCATGATTTTCCTAGGTCTATCAGCGTATGCGTTAACCTCTCAAAAAGACTTTAGTTTCATGGGTGGTTTTTTAATGGCTGGATTTATGCTAACCATCGTATTAATGTTGGTTGGGATGTTCCTTCATTTAACCGGTATGCAGTTGATGATATCTGGCGTCATTATGTTACTTTCATCAGGAATGATTTTATATCAAACCAGTGAAATTATTCATGGTGGTGAAACCAATTACATTATGGCTACGGT
>JAKFUY010000175.1 GCA_021732495.1 Legionellales bacterium
GGGAAAGATGTGTCGACGATAAGCCGTGAAATTAAAAGAAACACTGGAGATAGAGGCTATCGCTACAAACAAGCTGATGCCAAGGCTATAGAACGTCGGAAAAATGCAAGTAGTTCACCTAAAAAACTTATTCCAGCAAATGTAGCTATCATCGAAGAAAAACTTCTGAATGATTAGTGTCAATTAGAGTCCCGAGCAAATTTCAGGTCGCCTAGAAATCGAAGGCATCGTTAATATTAGTCATGAGACGATTTATCAGTACATTTGGAAAGACAAACGTTCTGGTGGTGCTCTGTGTCTATCGTCAGAAAATACACATGAAGTTTAACGGATGGCTTTCTTCTTTTCTAGACCTTCCTGAATTTACAGAAACTTTGACACACTAACAGATGGCGGCAAAGTTTGCGATCTTTAGTCCCAGGCCTTAATAGACAAAACATTAAAAAAAACCAAACCAGAAATATGTTTTAAGCGATCGGGATTATTTTTTTCGTTCCAGTTTATTGACATTGTTGATACATGGTATATACTAATTGTATCAACATAGTATATACGAGATGGCAATGATAATACACACTAAAATTCAGAAATGGGGCAATGGGCTTGCTTTAAGAGTAAGTGGGGGAATGCGTGATATTCCTCATTTTGTAGAAGGAACAGAAGTAGATGTAGAGATTTTTGACGAGGGCTTCTTAGTTAAAAAATCTTTATTGAAAAAAAACAACCTTTTTCCATATAGTGAGTCTCAGTTATTAGAAAGTTTAAATCAAACAACATCACAATCAGATTTATTAACCAATCCTTTGTCGAATGAGATAGAGTGATGGATAAGAATTATATACCAGAGAGAAACGACATCGTTTTATTAGATTTTGAACCTACTAAAGGTAAAGAAATAGGTAAATATAGACCTGTATTAATTTTATCTTCACGAACTTATAATTCAAATACCGGTTTAATTATATGCTGCCCTATTAGCACAAGTGTAAGGGGAAGCCTAACAGAAGTTAATATCAATAATTTAGAGAAGCCTTCAGCGGTAGCTGCGAGTTTAATACAAACTTTATCCTGGAAAGAACAAAAAGTTAAATTTGTAATAAAGGCGGAAAGGGACGTTATGGAGCAAGTTTTATTTCGTATTATTCCCTTAATTGGTGCAGATAAGCTGATTAAAAAACTAATTGAAGAATAAGAAAAGGTTCTGTCGTAAAAGCTGGCTCATGCCTATAATTAGATCATTGAAACCAAGACAGGGGTATCCAATGAGCAGCTTTAAACAGCGCCACTTTAAAAAAGAGATGATTGTAATGCTCGTTCGTTGGTAGGTAGCGTACGCATTAAGCTACCGTGACATTGAAGAGCTGGCGTCAGAGCCATCAATCGCTGGGTTATTCATTATACACCTCAACTGGAAGAGTCTTTCCGCAACTGTTGATTTTATGCTTTCTGAAAAACATGACGAGCCTGCTGCTAGGGCTGGGTCTAATGGGTTGTCAGAAAAGGTAACCATCAACAAGAGCGGGGCAAATAAAGTTGTGTTTGCTGGGTTTTATGTTCGTTCAATTAACCGTGAGGCAGATCAAATACCTCAATAATATTGTTGAACAAGACCATCGATTTATTAAAAAAATCACCAAGCCAATGAAGGGATTTAAGGCGTTTCACTGCGCGGAAGCAACTTTATCAGGTGTTGAACTCCATCATATGTTACGAAAAAATCAACATCAGAATTCCGACAATATGACAATCTTTGAGCAACTCAATACCCTAGCTGCCTAAGCTCGCCTGGAGAATACTCGGTTTTATATTTTAAAAGTTTTTGCGATAGAACCTTTTTTAGGCTCGGACAGGTTTTAAGCGGGAATCGCTGTTGGACAAGACTCATTGTTGATATCACTTTCTTGGTGCATTATACTTGATATGCGTTTTGAGAATACTGGGAAATGAGTGAATGCCAACAATTAGTGCGTTTTACGGAATATTGATTCAAATGTTTTGGAGTGATCATGCACCGCCTCATTTTCATGCCTTATATGCAGAATACGAAGTGCTCATAAATATTCATACACTTGAAGTGGTTCGTGGCACTATGCCCCGTAGAGCATTAGCTTTAGTACTGGAATGGGCTTTTCAGCATCGCGCAGAATTACTGGAGGATTGGATATTATGCGAACAAAATCAGTCGCCAAAGAAAATTTCGCCCCTGGAATAGTGTGCACAGCTCCTTGGCGTTTAACAAAAGTTATACCGCTCCCAAATTATGAACTTGAAGTTGAGTTTAATGACGGAGCTCATGGGTTTGTTGAAATGATTAAATTAATCATGAGTGATAAGGCTGGTGTTTTTGCAGTACTAAAAGATAGAGAAATTTTTAATAAGGCTCATCTAGAATATGGGGTACTTACCTGGCCTGGTGAGATTGATTTAGCACCCGATGCAATGCACGATGCTATCGTACAAAATGGCCGATGGGTTTTACAATAGAGGATTTGTCGGGGTTCTGTCGCAAAAGCTGGCTCATGCCTATAATTAGATCATTAAAACCGAGACAGGGGTATCCAATGATCAGCTTTAAACAGCGCCACTTCAAAAAAGAGATGATTGTAATGCTCGTTCGTTGGTAGGTAGCCTACGCATTAAGCTACCGTAACATTGAAGAGCTAGCGTCAGAGCCATCAATCGCTGGGTTATTCATTATGCACCTCAACTGGAAGAGTCCTTCCGCAACTGTTGATTTTATGCTTTCTGAAAAACATGACGAGCCTGCTGCTAGGGCTGGGTCTAATGGGTTGTCAGAAAAGGTAACCATAATATTGTTGAACAAGACCATCGATTTATTAAAAAAATCACCAAGCCAATGAAGGATCCGTTGCAAATATTAGGGGCAAAAGTCTATTTTTTTGCGGTATAATTTGCAATACAAATAGCAAGGAATTGAAATATGAAAATTGGTTATGCTCGAGTTTCAACTAATGACCAAAATTTAGACTGTGAGCGGCTACTCGACTAAAAAACTTGATGTGGGTCTAGATGTCTGGAACAAAATTAAGGAAAAATAAGAGCTATTCATCCAGTCGTAACTATTAAATAATCACTTCAATTTCTGTCATTTTACCACTATCCATAGCATTTCACTAGCCAGATTTTTCGTCCAATTTTTCACCATGCTATCAGAGTGGCTTATCCACAAGTCCACAGGTCAGGAGAGCTTCAATTGACTCGGATAGGCCTGTGGGCCCTGTGGGTAAGCCATGACGCACTGAAGGTATGACTTAATTTGGTTTTTTATGACCATAAAATATGTCAGCCGGGGTTGAATAGAAAAATGACTGATGTAATCGTACGTGATTAAGGTAATCAAAATACTCTGTGAGTGCCTGTTCAACTTCTTCTATGGTCTCAAAATCATATCGATAAATCTTTTCTTGTTTCACGCTGCGCCATAAGCGCTCGATGAAAATATTATCCAAATAGCGGCCTCTGCCATCCATGCTGATAGATATTCCCTGATCTTTTAATGTATTAATCCAATCCTTGCTGGTAAATTGTGAGCCTTGATCGGTATTAAAAATTTCACAGCGTCCTGGTAGCAACGCATTCCTGAGGGCCTCAACACAAAATTCAGCTTCCATACTAGGTGATACAGCCCAGTGGATGACGTAACGGCTATACGAATCCATAAAAGCAATCAAATAAACATGACACCCCTTCATGCGGATATAGGTGAGATCTGCCGCCCAAACCTGATTAGGCCTTGTAATATCCATTTCTCTTAACAAGTATGGAAACACCTCATGTTCTTTATTGGGTACGCTTGTATTTGGCTTTGGGTATATCGTTGCTAACCCCATCTTTTCCATCAGTTTTTTACCCTACGCTTTCCTACAGGATAACCAACTTCCTTCGATAACCATTTCGCACGCTTAATTTTACCTTCGCATGGATATTGTAAGTAGTGCTCATCAAGCAATTCCATCAGTCGTTCGTCTTCTTCAGAAAACGGCAGAGCTCTGTAATAATAGCTTGAAACCGACAACCCTAACAGCATACATTGTTCACGTATACTGATCCTTGCTGTCGTTTCAATCATAGCGCGTTTTTCTTCCAGGCTAATATTCATGCTTTTTTTTAGCCAAGACAGTTGCGCTTGAAGGCGGCCAATTTCCTAAATTCCCCAGGAGTTAGGCACTAGGATCGGCTCGGGTTGAAGATCTGCTAATTCAAAGATTTTCTTATGAATTTTTGTTTTTTCCTGAACGATAATTTTACTATCATAGACCTTACATTTT
>JAKFUY010000041.1 GCA_021732495.1 Legionellales bacterium
GGCATCAAACAGATATACCTATTTTAGCTAAATTATGGTACGAACTATTAGGGAAAATATGGGTTCCGGACGTTTCAATTGAACGCGTTGAGCAAAAATTTCATGAGGATTGCAATGAAGACAAACTTCCTTTGGCGTTTGTTGCAAGAGAAAATGGTCAACCCATTGGTATGTGTGCATTAAGAGAAAATGATGGTATTCGTCCTGATTTGACACCGTGGTTAGGTTCATTGATGGTTGATAAAAGGAGTCAGCATCATGGTGTTGGTCAACTATTGGTTGATGCTGTGAAAGTGACAGCAAAGACAATGGGATTTGAGACATTGTATTTATTTGCGTTTGATCCGACAATTCCGGCTTATTATGAGCGCTTGGGTTGGAAGACCATGGGGATGGATGAATTTAAAGGCCATCCGGTGACAGTCATGATGATTGGATTGTCTTAAATAATTCTTCTCAAGATAATGTAAGGGTGTACCAATAGATGAATATTGTAGATGATTACCGTTTAGCTGAAAAAAACTTTTTTTCTATGCTGAGTGTCGCTCAAGAAAGTTTTGGTAACATAGCCGCCTATGCTACCGGTGTAAAAGCATCTAGTCTTAATCCTGCAATAACCCATGTTCTCAATGACTCATTTGAACATGATCTAAAAAAATGTTGTTCATTTTATGCGAGAAAAAATCTACCTTGGGTTTTAGTCGTTCCAGAAAATCAGTGCGGTAAACGTATTGATGAAATACTCAATTTATCGTTGATCGATAAGAGTACGACAATGGTCCTTAATACGGCATCTCTTCATGACTTGTCCAGTTCTTCTTTGATGAACATCATTGAAATGCAGCAAGACTTAAGCACGTGGAGTATCCCTTTGTTGCACGGATTTGAATCTACTCCTGAAATAACTGAGGTTTATAGTATTTGTCATCAGGCCGCATCCAAAAAACAACCACACCTGCACCATTTTTCAGGTTTTGTGGCAGGCAATGTTGTATGCTCATTATCACTATCATTGATAAACAGTAATGCACGGCTAGATGATATTGCGACAATACCGCGTTATCAAAACAAAGGTTATGCTACACAATTAATACTTGCTGCACTTCAATTTGCAGAACGATTAGAAACTAAATATTGTTTTCTAGAAGCATCAAGCTCGGGTCTATCAGTCTATAAGAAAATTGGGTTTAGTGAGTTGTATGGTAATCATCATTATGAATGGCAAGCTAGCCACTCATAAATCAGAACTTTTTTGTATTAATTAACATCATGTGGCGCAGTTAGAAAGTCACATATCACTTGTGCGAATTTATTTGGATTTTCCAATGATAGTAAATGCCCTGCTTCTGGAAAAACCATCATTTTAGAACCAGGTATTAAATCTGCGAATTTCTTAACGTCAGCAGGGGGACAAACCATATCCTCATCGCCAGCGATAAATAGCGTAGGGACTTTAATGTTTTTGAAACATTCAGCTTCTGATATAAATGCACATTGCGCGGCAAATTGACGCTTGAAACCTACTAACGATTTTGGTTTTGGTTCTTGTTGTTGTATTAGCGAGGCGTAATTCTTTTCTAAAAATTGATTTGAAAAACTCCATGGTAGCCCAATTTTTTCAATGATGCTTTCTGCTACATTTAACTCATATAACTCGAGCAGCGTTTCTCCAAATAATCGTATGTGCGTATTGATATTTGCATAACTAACACAAGCAATCATCTTACTTATTTTTTCAGGATATTTCTCAGCAAAAATAGCAGCGATTTGGCCGCCCATTGAGTAGCCTATTAAATGAGCCTTTTCTATTTGTAGAGCTTGTATTAAACCCGCCGTATCATCTGCCATCATCTCTATGCTGTAGGGGATGTCAGGCTGATCGGATTGCCCTACGCCACGATTATCGAATTGAATCACTTGAAAGTGTTTGGCTAATGTGTCCACTACGGAATCTGGCCAGACGCTCTGATGATCCCCGTTACAGCCGCTAATTAAAATAATGGGGTAACCTGTACCTGTGGTTTTATAATAGAGGGAGATGTTGTTTGAAATTATTTTTGGCATCGTTATTTATTCCACTTTTGGTTAATTATTTATTTGAAGAAACAGTGTGTTCAATCAATGCAACTACGTCACGATTTAAATTAGGCCTGGACTCAAGCGGGTTGTAATGCAGCAACTGCAATAAACAGAGGAGATCCATCAGTTTGGCTTGTAGTTCCCAATGTTTAGGTAATCTATATCCTTCAGATTGCATGCCGCTAACAAAGCCATCTCTATAGCAAGACGGTAATTTATGTGCATAACGTAAAAATTGCCCTGCGTCTAGAAAGAATGAGCCTGCGAATGCGAACTCCCAATCAAGAATGGCCGTGATTTTCCATTGACCATTCATTTGCGTCACAAGCATATTGGCAGGATCAAAATCGCCATGTGTTAAATTGGCTTCATGCGCCGAGGGCAGGTCAGCACAATGGGTTTGAAACCACGTGGTTACGGATTGGTGTAAGGAGGCCCCTAAACTTGCTTGAACATTTTTTTCTTTCAATAGCCCTAAAGCAAAGGGTTGATACATTTCTTCAGTAGAAAATGGCCGGATGTTCAGCTGTTCTTGAAAAAATCCGCCCTCTGTGAAGGTTATTTGACGTAAGCGATTTAAATAACGGCCTGCATCAAAGGCACATTCTTGAATGGCTACGTTGTCTTTGGATAAAAGGATGTTACGCATTAATTGCCCGTCCATCCATTCCATAATGGCGTAAGGGTATTCAAAAAGGTGTTCATCCTGCTGAGTATATAAAACTTGAGGGACAGGAATTGTTCCTTTGAGTAATCGATGTAATGCTGCTTCACGTGCTAATGCTGATTTTTCTCGCGTATAAATACGCAAGACAACCGATTTTTGATTGTCGAAGGTGATTTTGTAATTGGTATTGGAGCAGCCTTCGGATAACCATTGCAGTTCGGTTATGGCTTCAGTCGAATAGGGCGCTATCAGTTTTTGTGCGGTGACTAAGTCTAATGACACGTGTGCTTTGTAGCGTTCCCAATGGCTTTTGAGTATGGGGTCGTTGCTCATAATGCGATACTCCGGGAGATGTTGATGTGTTTTAAAAAAGCCTCATCATGCGAAATCACAATCATAGCACCTTGATACTCAGATAACGCAGATTCTATGGCTTGAATGCTCCGTAAATCAAGATGATTGGTGGGCTCATCTAAGATGATGAGTTGAGGTGGCGTTTTAGATAATAAACTGATGGCAAGCCCTGCTCGAATGCGTTCACCACCGCTTAAGCCGGATACTTTTTTCAAAGCGGCACTATTTCGAAATTGAAATGAGGCAAGGGCTGCATAGGCATCTTGCTCAGTCGCCGTAGGGTTAAAAAATTGAAAATTTTCGACCAATGATATCTCTGGGATAAGAAAGTGACATGTTTGATCAAGCGTGCGTATTAACGTGACCCCGCATTGAATTGTTCCTTTTTGCGGTTGTATTTGGCCATTGATTAATTGAATTAACGTGGATTTACCACTCCCATTTTTACCTAAGATGGCAATACGCTCGGGGCCAGTTATGGATAGGTTGAACTCAGAGAAGAGGGGTGGTTGATTGGTGTAAGCAAACAATAGATCATGAATCAGCAGTACATTTTTACTTAAGGGCACTTTTGTAGCGGACAAGTCAGCATGAATGGCTTCTTTAATTTCTATTTGAGATTTGGCCGCTAGAAGCTTGTCATTGATTTGTTGTATGCGAAGTTCAGCCAATGATCGATTACGGGATTGTGTGTTTTCACTGCTATTTTTCATGCTTCCTGCCAGCAATTTATCGCCTTGCCGACCAGATTTTCGATCATCACGACCTTTTTTCTGACGTTCTGCATGTCGCTCCTTCGTGGTTTGTATGCTTGATTCAAATTGTTTGACCTGCCGTTTTGCCTGTTCAACTTGATGTTGTAATCCCGTTTGAATGAGTGATTTTTGTTGATCGCCGATTCAACAGTGAAGTGCAACAGAGTTGCTAAAGTGATGGGGCCGGAAGATTGATCCCAAGGTAATTGTGGTTGTTTTTGTTAGTATAACTGACTCAGTTTTGTTTTAGCAATAATGTGATGGAAAATATTTCTGTATGGTCAAGTTAAATCCGTTCTATCAGAGCCCCCTTTATCCACAAATCAATAGGTCAGTAGCACCCTTCAATGGAGTGCGGATAGGCCTGTTGATCCTGTGGGTAAAGGGGGCGACACACGGAACTTGAAGCTTTATCCATCTAGCGTTAATGATTG
>JAKFUY010000074.1 GCA_021732495.1 Legionellales bacterium
CAATCACATTATTGCAAAAACAAAACTGAGTCAGTTATACTAACAAAAACAACCACAATTACCATGGGATCAATTTTCCGGCTCCATCACTTTAGCAACTCTGTTGCACTTCACTATTGAATCGGCGTATCATTAAATGTAATCAACCAATTATTAAACACAATCAGCCAGCGCTTTAGGTTTGAAGAGATAAAGAAAAGTGAAGAAACGCGTATGAAAGCAAAACAAGCAGCACGAAACTACAATCTTTCTCAAATTAATTTAACGGTTGAGTTAATAAGAAATTTAAGTAATCACTTTACAAATTGCCCTGTTACTTTTGATTTACAACGGCTGCCGGAGCTTATATGGTTAAAATATTTAGCTCATTATCTAGCTATTTCTTCAAGGAAATATGCTGATTATGGGGATATTGATTTGGGTATCAAAACAATTTTGGATCGACCTGGGATTTTATGAAAATTAGGATTTCATTAAACCCTTGCTGTATATGGTCGGGACGGAAGGATTTGAACCTTCGACCCCTAGCACCCCATGCTAGTGCGCTACCAGGCTGCGCTACGCCCCGAACACGCCCATGATAATCGGTATTAAAAAAAATGACAACAATTCTTATAAAGAAATACATTTTTTTTGATAGATTTATGCTAATCTTCTTCAAAAGATTCCGAGAAAACTATGTATAGATTTTTAGCTTTCATTTTAAGCATTGGTTTACAAGCTTGCTCTACCATCAATAGCAAGGCGATTGATTACCGAGAAGTTGAGGTCGTCAAACCCAGTAATCGTCTATTACTGGGAGATAATTGGAATAACCTTTATATCACACAAGCAGAAACTATCAAACCTATCAATAAACCCCGAAATGACTGGTTTTATGATAAATAAATTAAGGGGATCTCAGAACCCCTTAATTTATTCTTGATTCTCAATAAAATCACACTCAGCTTGAGGGCAAACCAGCTGCTCCCCAAATTTCTTAGTCACTTTGAGCGTCAATATAGGCCATTGACACTTTGGACACGGTCGATCTAGGGGTTGATTCCAAATAGCGTACTTGCATTTTGGATACCCCGCGCAGGAAAAAAAGATTCGTCCTTTGCGTGATTTTCGTTTCAAAATGGTATGGTTATTGCATGTAGGACAATTCACCTGTGTATCTTCAGGCTTTTCTAAAGGCTCAATAAACTTACACTCAGGATAGCTACTACAGCCTACAAATGGACCATATTTGCCCTTTTTAATTTGCAAAGGCGCCTGGCATGTAGGGCATTCCCTATCAAGATTTTTTACTTCAGGCTCAGCTGTAGCATTCTGACCAAAATCTTGTGTAAAGTCACATTCTGGGTATCCAGTACATCCAATAAATCGGCCTCGTTTACCTAGACGGATTGATAATGGTTTTTCACATTTAGGGCAGTTTTCATGCAGCTCTTCTGAGGTGACATCTTTTCGATTCACAGACTCATCAATATAACTGACTTTGTCTGAAAATGGTTGCCAGAAATTTTCCAGTACTGGAATCCATTCTTGTTCACCACGTGCAATCGCATCGAGTGTATCTTCAAGTCCTGCTGTAAATTTGTAATCCACGTATGTGGTAAAGTGTTCGGTTAAAAACCGACTGACGATACGTCCCACATCCGTTGGAATAAAGCGTTTTTTATCGACTACGACATATTCTCTTTGTTGCAAGGTGGTAATGATACTTGCATATGTCGATGGACGGCCAATCTCAAACTCTTCCAACGCTTTAACTATTGTTGCCTCGCTATAACGTGGTGGTGGCTCAGTGTTATGTTCATCGACATCAATTGCTTGTAGCTTAATTTTCTCCCCGATGGTCAATTCTGGAAGTATAACTTCAGCATCATCATTTTTATCATCGCGCCCTTCTTCATAAATAGATAAAAAGCCAGGGAAGGCGATTTGTGATCCATTGGCCCGAAATTTATCATCGGCACTGGACTGCAAGTCCACAGCCACAGTATCTAATCGGGCTGAAGCCATCTGACTGGCCATGGTTCGCTGCCAAATCAGTTGATAAAGTTTTCGCTGATCAGAACTGAGATAGTCTTTTAACGACTCCGGCGTACGTTCAATCCCTGTCGGTCGAATACCCTCATGAGCCTCTTGAGCATTCTTTGATTTGGTTTTAAATACGCGTGGTGCACTGGGACAATAATCATCGCCAAAGCGTTTCTGAATGTGTTCACGAATAGCGGTGATCGCTTCTGCAGCTAGACTGACAGAGTCGGTACGCATATAAGTAATCAAACCGACCGTACCAATGCCTACGTCTATCCCTTCATAAATCTGCTGGGCGATTTGCATCGTTTTTTTAGCCGTAAAACCCAATTTACGAGCCGCTTCTATTTGCAAGGAAGCGGTGATAAATGGCGGTGCCGGATGTCGCAAACGTTCCTTTTTTTGAACACTGATGACTTCCAGAAATCCATTGGCACGTTGCAATACAAGATCTCTGGCCGCTTCGGCTGTTTGTGCATCGGGCCAATAAAACTGTTCTACTTTGTCTTTTTGCCAATGGGTTAACCGCGCCGTAAAACGACTAGGGGCTTTCTGGCAATCAGCGAGCACATACCAATAAGGTTGTGAGATAAATTTTTCAATTTCTTCTTCACGATCTACAATCAAGCGCAAGGCCGGACTTTGTACCCGCCCTGCAGAAAGGCCCCGTCTAATTTTTTTCCATAGCAATGGAGATAAATTAAAGCCAACCAAATAATCCAATGCTCTTCGAGCTTGTTGCGCATTAACCAAATGCATTGCAATATCTCGAGGATTGTCAATAGCTTCTTTCACCGCTTTTTTTGTGATTTCATAAAACACGATGCGATGAACGGGCTTGTCTTTCAATAATTTCTTTTCTTGCATTAATGACATGATATGCCAAGAAATAGCCTCACCCTCTCTATCAGGGTCAGTTGCCAAATAAAGGGTATCACATTGTTTTAATGCTTTAGCAATGGCATCGACATGACGACTATTGCGCTCTATGACCACATAAGTCATTGCAAAGTGGTCATCAGGCTTGACCGAGCCTTTTTTAGCAGGCAAATCCCGCACATGACCATAGGAGGCCATGACGGTATAGTCTTTACCTAAATATTTCTCAATTGTTTTTGCTTTCGCAGGGGACTCTACTATCACCAAATGTTTTGCCATGTTCCCTCCATTTTAATGCATGTTCGCTTGAGTGTTCTCCATATCAAGCGCAAATTCCAGCATTAACAATTCTCGATGTGATAATCTTTCGGCTAAAACCAGATGTGCCATCATGGTGACCTCCGAAACGGGTACATATCGAAGATGAGAATCCATTACAAAATTCATCACCTGTTCGAATTGTACAGAAGTAAGCATGCCAGTATGCCTCAAACGCATGAGAAATTGAATAGCTGGCTTGGTTAATTTCACTTGTTCCAGTAGAGTTAACACCCGCATGGCATTTAATGATGGTGGTTGAAAAATCTGGGTTTCACCATAGTGGGAGTCTAAAACGCCAATCGATTCTTGGGATTTGTCATTAGCAGCTTCGAGTTGTTGATGATGCTGTCGAAGATTGAGAAGGGCCTCTTCAAAAAGCGATAATAACATTTCAAACAGCTGATCTTTCATTTAAAAACCTCTCAATATGACCCGACAACATCTTCATCAGGAATGTTTTTTATAGATGCCCATGGTATTGGGCAATAATTTCTGATGCATCAACCACCAGTCTTGCCCCCTGCTGAATCAATCGATGGCAGCCTAATGATTGCGGCTCACCGACTGGGCCAGGTATTGCAAATACTTCACGGTTTTGCTCGACCGCATGCACTGCGGTATGCATTGTCCCGCTCTTCTCTGCCGACTCAACAATCAAAGTGCATAATGCCAAACCACTTATTATACGATTTCTACGGGGGAAATGTCCAGGGTTTGGTGGCAATTCAGGAGAAAATTCACTAATAATCAGACCATTTTGCTCAATTTGACGGGCTAGTATGCGATTCTGGCGAGGATAAGTGTGTTGTAAACCACAACCCATCACCGCGATTGTTTTACCACTTTTAGCAACACACACCTGATGGACGATAGTATCAATACCCAAAGCCATACCACTGACCAACACCAATCCGGCATCCACCAATTGTTCACACCACTGACGCGCAATCCGTTGGCCATAACTGCTTGGCTTTCGGGTTCCAACAACGGCAAGCGTGGTCTCTTTTAAGGTAT
>JAKFUY010000198.1 GCA_021732495.1 Legionellales bacterium
CATGCCAAACGTTACTTTCATAAGAAAAAAACCGCTGATAAGGCGGTTTTTTTTATTCTATTATTTGATAAGGATGCGTGTATAGGTGCTTGATCCCATGCCCGCTCTAAGTCCACAATGAATGTGCCCATGAACAATTAATTCTTTCTCGTTATATTTAAGATGAAAATCATCACTAAAACCATTGTTGGAAGGTTTTACAGCTTGATAGATATTCCCATTTTTTTCAAGGACGTTTTCTCCATCACAAATATAGCCGTCATAGGGATATCCTTTCATTGTATTGGGATCCATATTCCCATTGGGCATCCAACCGCCAAAGTAGTGCAGATACTTGATGCCGTTTCTATCACTTATCATGTAGGTCTCAGAATTTGGCGAAAAAATATCATGCTGGTTTTTAGTGTAAACTTGAGCAGTTTCAATTTCTCTGAAAAATTTGATTCTGGTTTGTAATAAGGTTTTACAATGATTGAACGCATCAGGATCTTTATTTTTTTTACTTCCTGCACAAAAATCGTATTCCCAGCGCCACGCTTTCTGATTCGCATCAAAAAACTTTTTTAAGCGTGTAATTTTAGTGACTTTAATAAATTGCTGATTCATTTCAGAATCCAATTGTTTTAAAACCGGTTGAGAGTCGATAAATTTTTGACGATATGTGGCTTCTAAATTTCCAGCGTTCACTGAACAGAGGCTCAACAGCAGAGGAAGAAATACTATTTTGTTAAGCATATGAATGCGCTATTTTGGGTGAGCTAATATAATAAAGATAAATGCTTCAAGGTCATAAAGCAAGGAGGGCTCAGCCCTCCTTATTTGGAATTAGTTATCAGTGCTTGATGATAACGGTTGTTTTGGACGCTGAGGCTTTTTTGCAAGCTGTTGGCGTTGGGGATTGGCATTTCGACGTCTACGGTTTTGTGAGTTGCCTTGAGGTCTTCTATCTTTGTTGTGGTGTGCGTTATTGGCATCACGTTTATCGTGTCCCACGCCAGATGACTTTGCAATTTCTTTGGTTGACTCTGGGGAAGACTGAAACCATTTTTGAAAAAAACGTTGTAGGAAGTTTAAGTCGTTAAGCTTGTCTTGTTGTTCCATAAGGAATTGGTCTACAGCCGGTTTTTCATAAACACCTTCGGTAGGTGCTGATGGGACTTCAACAGTGGGTTGGATGATCATCTCAAAGCTTGCTTTTTTTGGTTTTCCAGTTTGATCAGCTTTTACTCGCTGAATCTGATAATCGGGTGAAACCAAGTATGGATTAGGAATGATGACAATTTTAATGAGATGACGTTCTTCGATTTGTCGTATCATTTGACGTTTTTCATTCATGATATAGCTTGCGAGGTCTACTGGAAGTTGTGCATGAATTTCTGCCGTTTTTTCTTTAAGCGCTTCCTCTTCAATCAAACGTATAATAGATAAAGTATGAGAAGGGACGTTACGAACAGTACCTCGACCATCACATCGTGGGCAAACATCTTGAGATGTTTCTCCTAATGACAAACGTAGTCGTTGTCGAGACATTTCTAATAAACCAAATCGTGAGATACGTCCAACTTGAATTCGTGCTCTATCGGCTTTGAGGGCTTCTTTGAGACGATTTTCAACATCACGTTGATGCTTTTGAGAGCTCATATCAATAAAATCGATGACCACCAAACCACCCAAGTCCCGCAAACGCAATTGTCTGGCAATCTCATCTGCCGCTTCTAAATTGGTATTAAAAGCAGTGGTTTCAATATCATGACCGCCTGTGGATTTGGCAGAGTTGATGTCAATAGCGACCAATGCTTCAGTTCTATCAATGACCAAGGAGCCTCCAGAAGGAAGCAATACTTGACGGTTGAATGCGGTTTCAATTTGGCTTTCGATTTGATAAAAGTTAAATAATGGAATATGACTTTTATATAAACGAAGGTGGGGCAAAAACTCTGGTTTAACCAGTTCAATAAACTGTTTTGCCTTCACATAGGAGATATGATCATCAATGATAATTTCATTGATGGATTTACGTAAATTATCTCTAATAGAGCGTGTAATAACATCGCCTTCTAAATGAATGAGGCAAGGCCCGCTCTGGGATTGATAAGCATTTTGAATCGCTTGCCATTGTTTCAATAGCATTTCTAAATCATGCTGCAAATCTTCTGTGCGCTTACCTACGCCTGCGGTGCGGATAATCAAACCCATGTCTTCAGCGACATTCAGCTCGCTCAATGTTTCTTTGAGCTCATCTCTATCTTCGCCTTCAATGCGACGCGAAATTCCGCCTGCATGTGGACTATTGGGCATTAATACCAGATAACATCCCGCTAGGGTGATAAAGGTAGTGAGTGCAGCACCTTTGGTTCCACGCTCTTCTTTTTCGATTTGAATCAACAACTCTTGACCTTCTTTAATGAGAAGGTTCACAGGTTGTGGATTGGCTTCATCGAAGGGTTGGCAAAAATAATCAGGGGAAATTTCTTTCAGAGGTAAGAATCCCTGCTTTTTTGCACCATATTCCACGAAAATAGCATCTAAACTTGGCTCTCGTCTTGTGACAACACCTTTGTATATATTCCCCTTTTTCTTGATTTCATTAGGACACTCGATATCAAGGTCATACAATAAATTATCTTTGATTAATGCAACTCGAATTTCTTCATTTTGCGTGGCATTAATTAACATCTTTTCGTTTGTTTCTATTGCCATAGTAATTCTCTTTGGGTCATTGTGCTACCCAATCGAGTACAAATATAGTACATTAGATGTTGGTAAATATTCCCTGTGATTTACAGCAATCATTATTTCTTGCTGTGAGGGTATATCCGTTTTATCGGCATACCGGTATTCATTCTTGGGTGCTTACCAAACGTAATGCTAAAGTTTATGGTCTCGATGATAGCACATCATTTATTTAAGGCTGATGCAGTACAGTATTTTGCATGATATGATCATATCCAGTGTTTTTAATTTAACACAAGATGACTCCAAGATGTACATTAAGGGCTGTAGCATCATCAGCTCTGGGTTTCTTAAAAATTCTTTCGGGTTAAAAAACAACCCTTAAAGAACATAGTATCAAAAAAATAGGTTAGAGGAAATAGTTGAATGGAACAGGTAAGCTATCAATTAATTGATAAAGAGCAAGATATTGGACAACGTTTAGATAATTTTTTAATTAAAACCCTTAAAGGTGTCCCCCGGAGTCGTATTTATCGATTGATTCGAGCAGGTGAGGTGAGGGTTAATAAAAAAAGAGCCAAACCCGATCAACGTCTGCAAACCAATGATATGGTGCGAATTCCCCCAGTTCGTGTTTCAGCACCCCAGGATAAGCTTGTATTATCAGAAGAATTCAGACATAAACTGGAAGCAGCAATCTTTTTTGAGGATGATGGCTTGTTAGTTATTAATAAACCGTCTGGATTGGCAGTGCATGGAGGAAGTGGTTTGAAGTGGGGCGTTATTGAAGCCTATCGTCAGTTGCGCAATGAGATACCTTATTTGGAGCTTGTACATCGTTTAGATAAAGAAACCTCAGGCTGTTTATTATTAGCAAAAAAAAGCTCGGTGTTAAAAAACTTGCAACAACAATGGCAAGAGGGCAAAGTTCAGAAAATGTATTGGGCCCTATGTGAGAATGCTTGGGAGGGGAGAACGCAAAAGACTGTACAGGTCGCTTTGCAAAAAAATATATTAAAAAGTGGCGAACGGATGGTCACTGTAAATAAGGAGGGAAAAGAAGCTATTTCTCATCTTCATTTACTTAGCAATCACCCGGAATGTTGTTGGCTTAAAATTTTTATAGAAACAGGACGTACACATCAAATCCGCGTCCATTGCGCTTATTTGAATCATGCGGTTTTAGGTGATATGAAATATGGTAAATCCCCTGTTCACGAAAGCATGCCGCGTTTATTTTTACATGCTCGAAAAATAAAGTTTGAATACGCTGGTGCATTAAGAACATTTGAGGCGCCTGTCGATAGTGTTTTTGAGGAAAAACTGAAAGTTTTTTCACAATTAGATCCGATCTAACTCATCTTCCGCACCAGATTAAGTAATATAAATCATTACCACATTTCTGGTTAATTTTTAGCCATTTGCATTAATTGCCATTTCCACTCCAACTGGTTCGGCCATTCAAACAACGACTTTTATCATAGGGATGTGGACAACTACTGCCTGATTAAGTACTCTCTATTCCAGTATAGTTAAGCCATTAAG
>JAKFUY010000210.1 GCA_021732495.1 Legionellales bacterium
TAAAGCTCACCACAATCATCACCACTTGGTTCACCGTATTTTTTAATTTATTTACAACTCAAATACCAAAAAAACTCAGCTATTCTGTGGGTTATAGCCATGCATGAGTCATCCTGCGAAAGGTGTGCTGTGGTCCATTTATTGATCATGTGCCCTGTTTTTTCTTTGGCTTATTTTATATTCAATCTGATCTTGTTTTTAATTCCAGCGCATTCTTTTTTGTTGCGTGTTGTGACAGGAAATATTCTATAGGGTCAAGGGCTTGTCTTTAAATAATAATAAGCAGGATTATTCACTGTAGTAGTTTTGCGAAGCGATGTTGCAGGAGTTCAGTTTTTAAATTTGGAAAATATTTTGTGCTTAATGAAGTGATCGCAAGAATAAAACTGATGGAATGATGAGGCAAATTGCTTTGAAAATAAAGGGCGGTATTCCCGCCCATTGAGTTTAGTGAATTGAAAATATGTGCGTTTCGTATTCAACTTTAATTGAATAATAATCTGTCATAAAAAGATCCCGACGGAATGCTTCATAATCAATATAATATCGTATGTTTTCTGTGACATCATGAATGTAGCAATCATCAAATAGTTCGATGGCATACGATAGTTCGCTGTCATGTTGTCCGTGGTAATTGTTTTCTAGGGCATCCTGGGCACTTTCAAGGTCACCAAGGTATCCTATGAGCTCCATCCCTAGTTCTCCATGCTCTTTGATGAATAACGCCATCTCATGAACTGTAGAGAGACTTTCGTTTTCACTTAAACTTAGTGATCCAAAATCTGAGTAGCCATGAATTGCATATTCTTCAGCGTTAGGTATAGTGCTTTTGGCAAGCATGTGTTGAATTTCTTCGTGTATGTTGTCTTCGTTTTGCTCTGCGTCAACCCAGCAACCAAAAATAATTCCGCTATTATAAGAGGCCAAGCATGCAACGTAAATCTCAGGGTTTAGATTTGTAGACATAGTGTTCTCCAATTTTATCGATTGTCCTTAGTGGACATCTTTATTATGTCAAAAACAGAGATTATTGTCAACAATAAATATCTACTTTGTTGATAAAAATAGTTGACATATCAGTGCGATTTTCTTAAAATACGAATGATTATTTAAATCAAACAATAGGGCTTGAATGAAAAATTTGCTATTCAGCGTAAAGCGAAATCTCAAAAAATCGCCCAAAATTTATGTTTTATCACCTGATAAAAAAATTACTTATGGGTCCTTCTCTGCGTCCAGTCCAGAAGAGTTTGAAAATTGGGATGAGTTGTCGACTGCGCAGAAGATAGAGCTAAAACAATACATGCATAATATGGCGGCGATTAGTACGCACTTTGATAAATCAGCACTTAATGAACAAACTGATTTTCGTCTGCGGTTACCATCGAGCTTTATTCAGTGTATTAATGAAATTGAGGAGTTGGCTTTTAATTGCAATATTGAGCTAGATATCTTTGAGCCACTTATTGTTTCGATGATTCAGAAATTGAAAATTGTTACCGCACAATTACCTGAATTTGAAAAAAAATTAGCGAATGCTGCATTAGATCGAATAGGTTTAGCCGAATATGAAAAGATTGATTATTCCAGTCAAATTCAAATGGTCTTTAGTGAGTTAATGACAGTGCATAATAAAGCCGAAAAACTCAAATTGGCAGCGAAGGAACTATTTAATAAAGAAAAAGGGGTTTCGCCTAAAGCAATAGAGAGCATCGCAAATGGGGTGCTGTCGACCTCCAGGTGGTTTGTGGCTTGTGCTATTGATGTTCTTTTAAAAGAAAAATTAGATTTTATAAAAACAAGCCTGTCTTTGGATGATTTATTTATACTTTGGGTTAGACCATTGGAAAACTCTTCCCTGATAAAGCAAAATTTACTAATGAGAGCACAATTAATTGGCAACGCTGAGCTTATTGCCAAAATTGAAAATATGCCCTTAACACAGGGTGTCATGAAATGATATTTGGATTAAAACAATGGATATAGAAAAATTAGCTCATTTACCGGAAAGTAAAACGCTCGAATTTAAACGGGATACTTCGTCACTGGATTCGATATTAAAAGCGGTAGTTGCCTTTGCAAACACTTCGGGCGGGATCATACTTATCGGTGTTGAAGATGATGGGACAATTGTTGGTCTTGATAATTCAGGTAAAGAGCAAGAGAAAATTGTAAACAGCATAGCCAACCGGATAAAACCGTTACTATCACCAGATTTTACCATTGTAACCGTTAGAGATAAGCAGGTTTTGGTAATTCAGGTTGATTATGTTCCTGCGCCCTATTATTTAGCAGATAAAGGCGAAGCGGCGGGTGTTTACGTGCGTCTTGGCAATACAAATCGAGCAGTGAGCGGAGAAGTTGTATCCGAAATAAAGCGCGCAGCACATCACCCTTTTTTTGATAAAGTGCCTTGTGATAATACATCAGAAAATGATTGGGATATGGCCCTGATTCATCAGACGTTTGCCAAACACCATCTTGAAATCGATACAGCAAAATTATTAAGTATCGGGATTCTAACCCATAAAGGTAAAAAGACTGTTGCAACCAATGGGGGCATGATTTTATTTGGTAAACCCGAAGTGAGAGAGCAACATTTTCCTTTTGCTGAAGTTAGATGTGCAAGATTTGCTGGTACCACACGTGCTGAATTTATTGACCGTCTTGAAATAGAAGGCAGTATTCTGGCCGCAATTGAAGAGGTGCCAAAATTTATTCGTCGTAATACAAAAATGGCTGGAAAATTTGGTGCAATGAGGCGACGTGATATTCCTGAATATCCAGTTGATGGTATTAGAGAAGCGTTGACCAATGCATTTGTTCACGCGAATTATGAAATTCCCGGCACGCGTATTTTTGTTGCTGTCTATGACGATAAATTAGAGATCCAGAACCCCGGGATCATGCCGCCAGGGATGAATATTGACCAATTCAAAGCTGGCGTTAGTCGTTTGCGTAATCCAGTTATCGCCCGAGTTTTTAGGGAATTAGAGCTCATAGAAGAATGGGGGAGCGGTTATAAAAGAATCACAGAAGCTTGTTCCAAAGGTGGGTACCCCGAACCTATTTGGGAAGAATTGGGCATGGTATTGCGTGTGACATTCTTTCCTCATCCAGAGACTGTTTCACAACTGGGTGCCAAAACCGGCACCCAGTCGGCACCCAGTTGGAACCCAGATGAGATATCGGATGAAGAACTGAAATTGCTTGTATTCTGCAAGGAGCCCAAGCAATTTAATGAAATCCTGCAAAAAATGAACTGGAGTGACAGAACGAAATTTCGCAGAAAGTTTCTTCACCCATTATTAGAAAATAATATGATTGAAATGACGATGCCGGATAAACCGAATAGTTCAAATCAGCGCTACGTAACCACATCTGTTGGCATGAATTATATACAGAATGCGAAATGACCACCCTACAAAAGTGACTCATCATAGTACAAGTTTTGAAAATTGAGGCTACAAGCAACATTTTTTGTACTTTTTACCTGAACCACAAAAACATGGATCGTTACGACCTGGTTTGGGTTCGTTATTTCGAATTGTGTTTTGTTCTTTGCTGGCTCTGGCATAGTTAATGCGATGGGACGCATAATAACGAAAGATCTGCGCAACCCCGGCGCATAGAGAAATTATTATTTTTTCTCGTTGTTCAGTGGTCATTTCTTCTTGATAAGGCCTCATTTCGGGGTCCTCATCATGCTCACAAGCCAACATAAAAATCGGAACGAACCAACCGGATTGTTCTTCGTCATCCAGCATTTCGTTAAACCCACCGGCAATATCCATGCCTTTTAAAAAACCATCTGCCCAGTCGTTACCGTTATATATCCCTGTTTTTTCATCGGACAAAATACAAGGGATATATACCTCCTCTTTAAAACGTTGACCAACATCGTTCCAATAGCGCAAAAGAAGCTGAAGTAGGCAACATTTTCTAACAATATTTCCCCGATGAAAAGCCTTTACCCACTCTAAATTCAAAAGAGCCGCATAAAAGCTTCTGAAAATTCAGTTGTAGAAGTTGAACCACAAGCGCTTTTAAATGGAAGTGATGTAATGTTAAACGAGGTATTAACTCCTTCCGATGTGCCTAATCGATCAGTAGATCCCACAATACAAGCAGCTCAACAAGATCAGAAAAGTAAAAAGCCTGAAATAGTCAATAGCGCAGGAGCATCTCCAACACCTACGAATGGGCCTACTTTTACT
>JAKFUY010000032.1 GCA_021732495.1 Legionellales bacterium
CAATCACATTATTGCAAAAACAAAACTGAGTCAGTTATACTAACAAAAACAACCACAATTACCATGGGATCAATTTTCCGGCTCCATCACTTTAGCAACTCTGTTGCACTTCACTATTGAATCGGCGATTCATAAAACTTGCAAAGCTGCATTCTCTGAGCTGAAGGCAACCAAAACCCTTCTGGAAAAAGAAATAACATTAGAAAAACTTAAAGTGTATCAAAAAGCTAATGATTATTTATTTGGGTCATCTAGTTTTATTAGAAGTCGATTAATGGTCTCATCACTATGTCTTTCTGGTATTTTTTTTCCTTGGGCTCTTTCCCCTCTTCTTGTTGGAATCGCATTCGGTGTTTGTTATTTCCTGTTACTCGTTGCTGTAGTCCTTTCTGGAGTGGTTATAGCAAAATGTTTGGAATACCTTAGTAGGGAAGTGCGTCTTGCAGATGCAGTGAATGGTATTGTCGAGACAGTTGAGAAACAATTGCGACCGGATCAGGTAGTGACAGAGGCTAACGTTGAGCCAGTGGCAGAAAAACTATTGGGACCTTGATGATTAGGTCTTTCTAAGAATAGCTTGCATTGATAGAACCTAGGATTTCAAGATAATTTATATCGATGAATAAGGATATTTGATACCTAGGTTTTTATTGGCAGTAGTAAGTCGTCAAATCGGGCAGGCCTTGCACTATGAAGCTTGCCCAACATTTTAGCTTTTAAATATTGCTTAAGCGATCATCAAAAATAAGCTTACATTAGGATCCAAAGTATTTTTTAATATCGGGTGCAATCATAGGTGTGGTTTTTTGATAATCCAAATAGGCTTTGCCACGCGACTGAATGCTTGTCTCTTCTGTCAACGGACCGGTAATAAAACGCATCAATAATATCAAGCATATGTGGGAGATAGCACCTAAAATGCCCCAAGAGCTGGATAACCGAAGAATTGCAAAACTTATCCAAATGAGGATTTCACCAAAATAATTAGGGTGGCGAGAATGCTGTCAATGCCGACGATTTCAAAGTTAAAGTTGGGACTCCTAAATAAAAACCGATGCTGATTTGATAGAACTAATAAAAAACCAAACAATAGCTAGGATAATTTCACCAATTATCATTGCTAGCGATTAACCATGAAAAGATAATGATTTAAGATTTCCTTAATCAAAGGATGTTAAAATATGTTTAGTGCAAAAAAATATTTCATTCTTGAGTTCAAGGGGAAGCATTATGCCTATGTATTGTTATGAGAATATCAGTTCTAAAGAAAAATTAGATTGCTGTCATAGGCTTAAGGATTTGTTATGTGAAAAACAGGAATCAGCATCTTTTAAAGAGTTGGAACATTTTTTAAAAATTGAAAAAAGGAAACGAGCTTCTCCAGCAAGTTTAAGCATAGTTGGTCAATGGGTTGATATTTATAGGCTGGACGTTAATGTATACTATAACCAACAACTAGACCACTTGATTGTGATACATACAGAGGCTCACGAGCAAAGGCTCAATCAGGTAAACATTCAGATTGAAGAATTGAAGCGTATCTCCAACGGTAAAATTCCCGAAAAATATTTCACGCAACTTAAGGAGCAAGTTGAATTTGTTTTAGAGAATGAAATCCTTGAGAAGGATTGCGAAGATGCAAAGGACGTGCTCGAGCCAATCAAACAACTTCTGCAAGGAACAATGACAGTTGAGGACTACAAAACAGTTGCCTCAGACATTAAATCCAATCGAAGTGCCAAAAGTCTGGATAATCTAGGCAACACGATGTTCTTGATAGGATTTGCTTTAATATTAGTCTCATTGGTAGCGTTAAATGTCTTTGCAATACCAGGGGCTGTAATTATTGCTCTAATGATGGCATCTTTTATCACAGCAAGCATAGGATTGGCACTTTCTACAGCCTCCCAGAAAAAGAGTTTAGGAAAAACAGTGAATGATATTGCAGCGCATGTTGAGCCAAGTGCAGCTCAACACTCTACAAGACTGCTAAGGTCCTTTTAAAAACCTCTTGCATTGAAAGAAGCTAGGATACAAAAAGCATTTAATCGATGAATAAGGATATTCGATGGTGTCGGTAGGAACAATAGGGCTGGCCGGGCATCATGCCAGCCTAACATCATAAGGTTGCAACTACCCCAGGTTTGATATTTTTTGACTATTAATCAGGCAATAATCAAAAATAAGCTTAAATTACGATCCAAAGTATTTTCTAAGATTGGGTGCAATCATTGGTGTGGTTTTTTGATAATCCAAATAGGCTTTGCCACGCGACTGAATGCTTGTCTCTTCTGTCAACGGGCCGGTAATAAAACGCATCAATAATATCAGGCATATGGGGGAGACAGCACCTAAAATGCCCCATGAGCTGGATAACCCAAGAATTGCAAAACTTATCCAAATGAGGATTTCACCAAAATAATTAGGGTGGCGAGAATATTGCCAAAGGCCACTATTGCAAAGTTGTTGTGGATGGTTTTTTTTAAAGGTTTTTAATTGAGAATCGGCAAGACATTCGATAAAAAAGCCCATAAAAAAGATAATGCTTCCCAAATAAAAACAGAATCCGATGTGATTGGCACCAATAAAAAACCAAGGAATAGCAATCATGGACTGTAAAAAACCTTGAATTTGGTAGTTTATAAAAAGATTATGGGAACGTTTTTCAAGTGCCTGATATCTTTTATCATGCCAATGTTGGCGCAGTCGGGTCCAATACAAATAACCTGACAAGCGCAAACCCCAGCAGCTTACCATCGCTAGTGCTATCAGATGATATCTTTCAACAGGAAAAAATAAAACATGAAGCCAGCTTAACAGCATAATGCCAAGGCCCCATGCGACATCAGCAATGATGGGGTTGCCCACATGTCGATACACGACCCATGCTAAGAGCATCCATAGTTGTGCAAAAACCAAAGTCAAAAGCCAGTGTGTTAAAATCATTTTTCTTCAAATAATACGGCAATTGCAAGACAACCATAGCCAGCATGTAAGCCAATGGCTGCCGATACATGACTAAAATATAGCGGATTGATTAAAAACTTATCTTCAACCAATGACGACAACTGTTGAGCACCTTCCTCGTTTCCAGCATGGACAATGGCATAGTGTGCAATATTGGCTGCACGCTTTTCTTGTTCTGCCTCAATATGCTTGACTAGACTTGATAAAGCCCGGGAGCTGGAAATGCTTTTATCAATAATTTCGCCGCGACCTTCTTCATTTAATTTTAAAAGGGGCTTCAAATTTGCAAAATTAGCAAATGTGCCTCGAATTTTATCGATACGCCCAGAACGCATGAGCCCATCTAATTTATTGACCATGACAAAGCACACAATATTTTGTCGGGATTGTTTAATATCATTAATGACTTCATGAATTTTGGCACCCGGTTGATTGGCTTTTTGTGCTGCTCTGTACACTAAAAGACTTTGGGCAACTGAAGTCATTTTAGAGTTCACTACATGTATGTTTTTAAATTCTTGTGAGATTTGGTGGGCGCTGGCATAGGTGCTACTGATTTTATCTGCCACAGAAACCATAATCACATGCTCATGCTTCTGAGTTAACTCTCTAAATTTGTTTTTAATTTGCAAAGGATTAGGCGCTGAAGTTGTAGGATAGTGCTTGGCTTTTCGAATCCCTTGATAGAACTCTTCATGTTCGATAGTGTAAGGATCTAGTAAATGATGTTCTTCAATATGGATATTGATAGGTAACAAATGAATTTTTTGTTCATCCCTTAAGACAGAGGGGAGTTCCGCACTGGAATCGGTTAATATCCCAATCGGTCTTTTTTCACAGACATGACATTCAAATTGTCTTTGCATGTCATCTACTTTTGGGTTGGCGATACGACCAATGGTCTTTAACCACGTGAAGATTTTTTCAGGGTGATTGGTGTGAACATGAAAACGTTGCAGATGTTGATGTCCTGTAACCACAATACTATCGCCAAACTCTTGTAGCTTGATTTGCAATTGTGAGGGGTTGATATGTGTATCATGCAACAGTGCTTCAGTGCAGTAACGGTTCACAGGGGGCTCTGAACTGAACTCGTGATCGGCTGCAAGCATGGAGAAGTCTTCTGACCAGGTCTTGAGAGGCAAGCTAAGGACGTTCTCCGGACCGATCAGGTCACAAGCTGCTTTGCGTAACACTTCTGCGATTCGAGGATCGTTTACGGTGGGAGG
>JAKFUY010000045.1 GCA_021732495.1 Legionellales bacterium
AAATTGTCAATTTTTTTTTGGTAACTGCTACCAATAACCTTTCTCCAAAACCATTAATTAATTTTTCAATAACTTCTAATTTTAGTTCAGGATCGACATTTACAATACTTTTCAACGTAGCTTTAAGAGCTACTCTCTCTAGGAGTTGTGGCCATATTTCTATCCCATTTAACTCTTATAACTTTATTATAGCTCTTTTTTTAAACACTCGCTTTCCCTCAAGTTTCAAATCCAATGGTCGATATCTTCTATAACAGCCATCTTAATTACTTAACATTATGAACAAGACACTAAAATTAGTTTGTATACTGGGTTTGTGTTGCAATTTCACGAATAGTTGGGCGAGACAATACTATGGTGAAAAGATTTGTCATCGTGCCAACTACCACTGTTATGTGGTGCATCAAAATGACACGTGGGAAAGTCTTTTTGAAAATGAGGCACAACGTGATCTGGTGCAACGTATTAATCGGATGAATACACAATTAAAATTTGCCATGACCATTGCTATTCCAGATTACTTAGATAATTTAAGTATTTATGATATCTCGCCTTTCCCGCGTTATATCACCGCTAATGGCGAGAAAAGTATTTATGTCGACTTGCCTAACCTGGCTTGGGGTGCTTATAACGAACAAGGTGAGCTGATTTGGTGGGGGCCTGCCTCTGGTGGATCGGGTATGTGCCCTGCGGGACAAGGAGATTGCTTAACACCAGTGGGAACCTTTCGGGTGATTCGTAAAAATGATGAGACCTGTGTTTCAACCGTATTTCCCATGCGTGCCAATGGTGAAAGTGGTGGAGCGATTATGCCCTACTGCATGCACTTTTGGCGTGGTATTGCTTTGCATGGCAGTGAAGAAGTACCCGGATATGCAGCCAGTCATGGTTGCATACGCCTATTTGTCCAAGATGCCCGCTGGTTAAATGAGGAGTTTGTCGACCTTCCTGGCGCAGGGGGTAAAATAGGTACCCAGGTGATTGTCAATGGCTAACGCAATACGCTAAAAGCACCCTGTATGCCTTGTCTTTGCAATACCTTGCGCATCTGTTCACTGGCGGCATGATTAATAAAAGGCCCAACTCTGACAATATATCGCCCATTTGCATAGTCAATGTCGGTGGGCGCACCATGAATTCTGGATTTGAGTTGTGTGGCATAGACCTTGGATTGAAATGCTCCAGCTTGCAAATAATATCGTCCTGCATTTGGCTTTTGTGTGGATACGGCTTCGATTTCAACATGTGCGGTACCTTTGGGGAAAATACCCAGTTTGACTGCAGCACCATAGGATAAATCCAAGAGTCTTCCTTGATGGAAAGGTCCCCTATCATTTACTTTGACAATAATTTCTCGACCATTGTCTAAATTTTTAACTTTTAAATAGGTCGGCAAGGGCAACGTTCGATGTGCGGCAGTTAATGCATACATATCATAGGGCTCACCACTTGAGGTGCGCTGTTTATGAAATTTTGAGGCATACCATGAAGCATAACCCTTTTCATGATAACCCGAAGAATTGGTCATTACCCGGTATTCTTTGCCATAGACTTTATAACTGGCTGGATTGCCATACGGGCTTAGTGGTTCAGGCTTGGGGACAATGGTTTTAAAAAAAGTAGGGATTGGTCCTAAAGGTGCGCTATCTTTCACCTCAGAAGAAGGTTGTTGCGGTTGATGTTCTGCCACATTATCAAACCGAGACGTCTGGCATGCACTTAGAACAAGCGCTAATGATAAAACAAGAACTTTTCGTGTGAAAAATATCATAAAAACCACCTTAATCGAAAATTTTCATCTATTGTACACAAAGCGAGGCTGGTTGTAACATCATCGCTTATGATACAATTTCCATCTTTATTGAAAAGCCAATTGAAATTAGGTGGAAAAGTGATCATAACAAAAAAAATATTTCTAAGCACTCTTTTAGGATTAGGGCTTGGCTTATCTGTATTTGCCGATGACCTCAACAATCTAACCGAGCTCATGCCGCAACGTCCCCCTGCAATGAGCAATCCGTTGATTACCCCAGCCCCGCCGCCTTTAAATGCCAAAGCGTATATTTTAATTGACGTCAATAGTGGTAAAGTCATTGCAGAGAAAAACAGTACTGAGCGTCTACCTCCTGCAAGCTTGACAAAAATGATGACCTTATATGTTATCTCCAATGCGTTAAAACAAAACCAAATCCATTTAACCGATGAAGTGCGAATTTCTCAAGAGGCATGGAAAATTGGTGGCTCTCGTATGTTTGTGAAAGAAGGTCAGCACGTCGCCGTTGAAGAATTATTAAAAGGGATTATTGTTGACTCTGGCAATGATGCTTGTGTGGCAATGGCAGAACATGTCGGCAGCAGTGAAGCTGGATTTACTGAAATCATGAACCAACAAGCACAAAGCTTAGGCATGAAAGACAGTCACTTTACTGACAGTACTGGTCTTCCCGATCCCAATCACTATACGACCGCACGTGACTTAGCTATTTTAGGTCGCGGGTTAATTAAAAATTTCCCTGAATATTATCAATGGTATAAACAAAAATGGTATGTCTACAATGGTATACGCCAACCCAATCGCAACCGTCTACTTTGGCGCGATGAGTTGGTTGATGGCATTAAAACCGGCCATACCAATGAAGCCGGTTATTGTTTAGTTTCTTCTGCGATGAAAGGTGATATGCGTATCTTGGCTGTGGTCATGAATGCACCTACCGATGCCTCACGTGCAGATGACAGTCAGCGCTTGCTAAACTATGGATTTCGTTTCTTTGAAACCCATAAGCTGTATCAAGCCAAACAAAAGATCACCAATGTTCATGTTTACAAAGGCAAAACCGTCAATTTAAATATCGGTATGCTCAAAGATGAGTTTATGACCATTCCTGCCGGGCAATATCAAAAACTTAAATTGACCAGCAAAGTGCCTAATAATCTGATTGCACCTATCAAGGCAGGTACTCCTGTTGGTGAGCTATTGGTCGAGCTTGATCAAAAAGTAATTCACAAACAGCCCCTTTATGCTCTAGAATCAATAGAAGAAGCAGGCATCTTTGGTCGTATGAAAGACTCTGTAAAATTAGCGTGGAAAAACTATTTTCATAGTTAACGCATAAAGAGGATAGACATGCATAAACCGATACAACCATTATTTCCGGGAAAGGCTGCAGTTAAAGTTTTTTTTCTAGAAGAAAGTCAAATTCAAGATGAGTTGATAGCTATCACTAGAAAGTTATTCCCCCAGCTTGATGATCATGATATTCATACCCAAACCAGTACCAAAAATAAATATCGGGTCATCAGCTTTCATCTTTTTATTGATAATGAAGCGCAACTCAAAGAACTGTATCAAGCCCTTAAAAACCATCCTGATGTCACGATGGTATTGTAATGTTTGTAATTCGGCAGCTGGGCAGAACATGTTATACCGATACCTGGAAGCAAATGCTTGCTTTTACTCAGCAGCGGACGCCCCAGACTATTGATGAGATCTGGCTGCTCGAACATGAGCCTGTATATACCCTAGGACAAGCTGGAAAACACGAACATATCTTTCATCGTGGCGCCATTCCTATTGTTCAATCTGACCGAGGCGGTCAAGTCACCTACCACGGACCCGGACAGCTCATTGCCTATTTCTTACTCGATTGCAGCAAAAATCAAATTGGTATTCGACAATTGGTCGATGGCATCGAAAACGTCAGCATTGACATTTTAAAATCATTTAATATTGATGCCCAAAAACAATGTGGTGCACCGGGTGTCTATGTACAACAAAAAAAAATTGCTTCCCTGGGTTTACGCATTAAAAATAACTGCTCGTATCATGGCCTAGCCATCAATGTAGATATGGACTTATCTCCCTTTTTGGATATCAACCCCTGTGGTTTTAAACAAATGCAAATGACCCAAATCAGTGATACAGCTCCTCAGGTGACTATGGACGCGGTAAGTAAACAATTTGAAAAAAGTTTAATGAAGTATGTGTACGATGATGCCTTATTTAAGACCTTGGAGTCCTCATGCAAATCTTAGATACACTCATTAATTGGGCTCGACTCCACCCTGATTATGCCATTACCTTGACATTCATCACGGCACTTGCAGAATCAATTATTGTCGTCGGTGGTTTAATTCCTGGCTCATTTGCCATCACTGGGATT
>JAKFUY010000212.1 GCA_021732495.1 Legionellales bacterium
CACACCTTTCGCAGGATGACTCATGCATGGCTATAACCCACAGAATAGCTGAGTTTTTTTGGTATTTGAGTTGTAAATAAATTAAAAAATACGGTGAACCAAGTGGTGATGATTGTGGTGAGCTTTAAAGAAAATTAACTATCTAATTTAAATGGGTGCAGATCTTTTAGAACGACAAAAAAACAATATTTTTCATTAATGATCAACGAGTTAAGTTTTTAAAGGAGGTGCATGAGGGCACCAATTATGGTATTTATGCAGTTCTAAATTCCATAAGTTACCAAAAAAGGACCCTCATGCAAGTAGCATATAATAATCAAGAAGAATTTTCAGCTTTTTCTGCTTGTCGCGAACAATTAGAAAATATTATTGTGGAATTGTTGTCGGCAGAACGTGCCGCACAGGAGCATGGAGAGGTTGAAGTTTTTATCCAAAAAGAAGGCACGGAATTATTGCGCAAACTGTTACAAGCTTATCTGGATGTTAGGGCGGATACTGAGATTCGTCACGAACATATTATTTCACCTGCAGGGCAAATGCTAAATCATGTTCGAATGAATACAAGCCGTAGCATGGCGAGTTTATTTGGTGATGTTAAAGTGCGGCGACTTGGATATAATCAACGACATCAAACCAGTGTATTTCCACTCGACCGTGCATTAAATTTACCTAAAGATCAATACTCTTTCGGACTGCGCAAACGTTTGGTGACTGAAGCGATTAAAGGTTCGTTTGATGAATCGGTTCAGTGCGTTCAAACCACCACCGGTGGTCATGTACCCAAACGGCAATCATTGATGCTGGTTAAGGATGTAGCACAGGATTTTTGTTCTTTTTATGAACAAAAACGATTTTCATCTCCTGAACAAACAAGCGACCTGCTGGTCATGAGCTTCGATGGTAAAGGCATCGTTATGCGGCATGATAGCCTGCGAGAAGTGACAAAGAAGGCTGCAACAAATCAAGATCAAAAACTTCAAACCCGCTTAAGTCAGGGCGAGAAACGTAATCGAAAGCGCATGGCTCAAGTCGCCACTGTTTATACAGTTAAAGCGCATGAGCGAACGGCTGAATCAATCATGAAATGTTCGCCAACGGAGGAGTCAAATGTTACTCATTTGAGGCCAAGAGTTCGCAATAAGCGTGTCTGGGCCAGTGTTGAACGAGAAGGCTATCACGGTTATCGAGGAAGCTTTTGCGGAGGCACTACAACGTGATCCGAAGCAATCTCGAAAATGGGTTATTTTGGTCGATGGGCATCCCCATCAAATTAAGCAAATCAAACGAGTCATGAAGCGTTTTAAAGTAAAAGCCGTTCTCATACATGTTTTAGAATACTTGTGAAAAGCTACTTGGTGTTTCCACGAAAAAGGCAGTGAGGCAGCAGAAGCATGGGTCGCCGAGCGTGCGTTAAAAATATTACAGGGAAAGGCTGGTCTTGTTGCTGCTGGTATGAAAAGCAGTGCTACAAAGCTAAAAATGGAGAAAAAAGATCGCGAAGGAGTTGATAGCTGCGCCACCTATTTACTGAAGAGTAAACCAAGGCTACAGTACGCCGATGCCTTGGCAGCAGGCTTCCCAATTGCAACGGGTGTTACCTAATTTCCCGTGAAAATTATAGCTAGGTTTTACTGGGTAGGCCAAGATTTAAACACTTCAAAATTTCTCTCTGTGGCTTTGTCAGCTCCGTAAGAATATGACCATATTTACCAGAGTATTTGATTTTTGTCAGTGTTTCCATTTCTTGCAGTAGTTCACGCACGGTATATTGCTTAATAAGGCCAGAGGCCCTCATCTCGTTTCGTAATGCACTTATATAGATCAGAGCAATGAATTGAACGAAAAGCCTTCCATTAACCGCCGCCGAGCTATGCATCCGAAGGCGCTTCATATCCAGCTGGTTTTTTAAATCATCAAAACACTTTTCCACAACATCTTTATCACGATAGATTTGCAGAGTCTCTACTGGATCTTTAATGGCATTTGATAATATAGCTTGGAACCCAGCATATCGTTTGATGTATTGGCTAACGGCTTGGTCGTTGTATGATACCTTTGTTCCCCGTTTCGGCGTTGTTTTTATTACAAAAAACGTGTCATATGCATTGCTATGCTCTTTGACTAAGTCCCCTGACTCAAGCTCAGCCTTGTAACCAACCAATTCCTCGTTAAATCGATCGACAGCTACTGCGCGAGCATAGGCATTATAATACAAATGTAAATAACAGCGGCGATTATCTTCCCCCCAAGGATACAGTCTAGAGCTAACGTACAGCGTTTCATTGTCAATTCGTTGGTACCCTTGAGGCCCATGAATATCCTCGTAGATATCATCGATCGCCTGCTGAACCCACTTATTACTCATGGGAACCGAAACCGTAAATTTCTGCCTCATAGCCACCAGGCTATCAATGTTTTTCTTGCTATAGAATCCCTTGTCCATGACGTAATTAAGGGTTCTCTTCTCCATAAACTTGAATGTTTTAAGCAGATTGGGCAGCGCTGTAACATCAGTAATATTACCCGGTAGCTGATGAAAATATACCGGCAAGCGGCTCTTCTGACCGAATAGCATCGCAAGATTTAGCTGTGGTAACTTTTCTTTGTCTCTATTATGGCCGTATTTGATGTATTCATTCAGTTCGGAGTAAGAGGAAATGGATGTGATGTCGTAACACAGATAATCACTTTCAAGGATTTGATCCATCCATTTAGTGCAAAATGTTTGTTTTTCATCCATAGTGATTGCGCACAGGATCTCTGTGATGCGCTGACTAGCTAAAGACTCTGCGAGGTTAGGTGCGTGACTCTTACTCCAGACCTCACAATGGCTCAAAGGCCCGCCATGCGCCACAAGGTAATATGCCATCATCTGAATTTGCTGGTAGTCATTAGGAAAGCATGACTTAAGTAATTTATCCAATCCTAGTTTAGCCGTAATGCTATCGAGAATAAGTAAAGGGCCAACAATTGACGCAGATGCTGTAACAGCAGGGTCCCTGGCTACAGCTTGTTCTGGTTTGAGACGTTTTGATGGGATAAATTCTTTGCTGATGGGATCCAGTTTACCAATACATGTCTGTTTGTTGCGTGATTGCTTCTTTTCCTTATCCCAGTACGAAGTTGATTCATATACGTAGGTAATTCCAGTTTTTTTATTCACTTGGTGTAAACGAAAAGCCATGCTTTATGCCCCCCTAAACATAGCTATAATTATAGCTATGTTTAGGGCAAAAAACAAGTGCAAATTGCACGTACGTAACTGTTAATTAATGGATTTTTTTAGACCTGGCTATAATTTTCACGGGAAATTAGGGTGTTATCGAAGGCGCATGTCGACATTTAATAAATGACCGGTTGGATATTACAGGCGCTCGTTGGGGCTTGCAATGTGCCGAAGCCATACTAAAATTACGTTCCATTAATTCAAGCGGCGATTTTGAATTATACTGGATATTTTATCAGCAAGAATCAAAAAAACGCTTGTATGATGCTTTTGGCGATGCATCTGAGTCATTGCAGGAGGTTTAGTGATGACGTCGTTCCAAAGGAACTGCACCCTTATATTTTTGTGTGTTGTTGGAGTGATTTGTGGTGCAGAAGCATGGGATGATATCGAGATAGTTGGTAAAAGCAGATTAAGTTGGTTTCAGCAAAAAAAATTTCTTCTTAATGGAGTTCCCTGTGCTATTACCATTGCCAGAATCATAGGATGTCTAAATCCTAAGGAATTGCAAAGCTGTTTTATTAACTGGATGGCGGCGGCCAACGCCGCAACGAAGGGGCAAGTTGTTGCCATTGATGGAAAGCGGATGCGAGGGTCGTATGACAATAATAAAGATCAATCAGCCATCCATATGGTTAGTGCTTTTGCCGCAGAAAATGGTGTGGTTTTAGGTCAAATAAAAACGGCTGACAAGTCAAATGAAATAACAGCGATTCCTGCATTGCTTGATCTGCTTGATGTTAAAGGTTGTATTGTAACAATAGATGCTATGGGGTGTCAGGAAGAGATTGCCGCAAAAATTATTGATAAAGAAGCAGACTATATTTTAGCCGTAAAGGATAATC
>JAKFUY010000183.1 GCA_021732495.1 Legionellales bacterium
AATGATTTTATATTGTTTTTTAATTTAATCATTTTTTGTTGCCCCAATAGTTGCCCCGTTTTGTAGTATTTTCTTATTTTATTTCTTTTTAAATTTACTAAATAATAATTATTAAAGAAATAACCAAAAATTTAATACTCTAAATCTCCAGTGAGGGGGTTTTTATGAATATGGCCAATATTTCCTCCCTGATTATCATAAACATCATAATCCCCAGTTAATGGGTTTTGTTTTATGGTTTCTTCACGCCCACCATAACTATCAATAATATCCAAATCTCCAGTTAGTGGATTTTGGTGAATCCTATTTGCATAAACTGACGATGCCAATAAACATAAAAAAAGTATTTTTTTCATTTTGATTCCATTAAATAATTTAAAAATCTAATAATGTGAATAAGTTTTTATTCATCGAATAAATAAAAATGTTTATTATTTTTCAATCAGTTCAAACCAATTCGCAAATAAGTCACAGATATACCTGTCAGAAAACCTGTTAAATCAGAAGATTTGATCCCCTGAGCGTTAATCTCCACCTCACTCCAAGCGCCTGGATTCATAACAAATTCCCTACTTTCAGCGTAAACAGGCTTGTTTTTTACATTAGGAAATGCGGCACCTAGTTGAACGTTATGTAATGCAACATAATTAGGATTACCAATTTTAAATAAAAATTTATAACCATTTAAAAACTTGGCTGCACTAATCAATTGAATGGTAATCGGTAATTTTCCACATTGTGCCCACTGATATCCTTGATTTATGTCCGCTGAGGACCATACATTTAAATTTGAAGGTGTTCTACTTTCAAAGTCATTTTTAAGTTTATCAATTTTTTCTGAAAGTTCTTTTATTTCTTGCTCTTGTTTAGCATTGGGATGGTTTATTGAATGTACATTAGCAATAGACTTTGCTTGATATTCTTTACATCCTGATAAAACAGTTATTCCCAATCCAAGTAAAACTAAAATTTGAATAGTTTTCTTCATTTTATTCTCCAACATTTTTTAAATATTCTTGATGAATATTTTTTATTTACCCTCCTATTTTTTATTAGTATTCGAGGAACTATTTTTAAATTTGGCGCGTTTTCTAAATTTGAAATTACAAAACGACATGATGTAACTTTTATTAAAAAGCACTTTAATTGATACTTATAGTCCGTGGCTATATAGTCATCAGGCGCATATTCTAAAGGAATGCGCAAAAAAGATCCAGTGTTAATCAAATTAGGCAATAAAGTTCGAGAGCTTCGAAAGATGAAGAATCTCTCCCAAGAGGCTTTTGCTGATGAGGTTGGGCTTGACCGGACCTACGTAGGGGGTATTGAGAGAGGGGAACGGAATATTGCCACTTTGAATTTAATCCGTATTGCAATAGCTTTAAACGTTGAAGTAGGACAGCTTTTTCCGTCAATAGAATCTTTAAAAACACAGTTAGATTCAATGAATTAATTTTTCATTAATACAACAACCATTGAACGCATCGCCCTCTTCAGCTCAGCAAACTTATTAGACAAATCTCTACTTTGAGCATTACGATTGCCATGCTTGAACGCATTCATCTTAGAAACATTCTTTCCTTCTGGCGTCTTAGGGCCTGTTGATTTTGTCCATGGCTTTAAATTGTGTAACAGGGCTGATTGCTTCTGCCTCTCCGCTTGTGTCCAATGCCGCATGATTTGAACCCCTTAATAGTTCGTTTGAAATTTTTTTAGATTTTTTATTTTCAAATTCTGTCTCATTATTAATTTGCTGGTTTATGGCATTATTCTGCTGCTTGATAAATGTTAAATGACGGGGATGCTTAAGTTCAACCAATGCCATTAATGTTTTTCGTGACAAGGCTTGTGCTTTAAAGGCAATATCGATGTACATCTGAATATGGTCAATCATGTTTAAATCAACCAATTTTTTCAAGGCATCATAAAACAAATACTCTAGTGTTTTTGCCTGAAAAAACAACATATTCTCGATTTCGATTAAGTTATTTTTATCAACGTTTTGAGCCTTATTGAGAAGCTCATCCATTATTTCACCCACATCCAATAATTGACCATTACTATGTAAGCTTTTAATTGCGTCTGCAGCAACATACACGGAATTAATGGACATTTGACTATGAAATACTTTAGATTGATTATCTTTAATACTTTTCATTTCGCCTCCTCGAATAACTAATTTCACTATCAAAGTCGTTTAAGTCTTGAAGTCTTCCCAAAAGACATCAAGACATTAAAGACTTATATTTTAAAACTAATTAAATTTGCTTATTTCCCACTCAATATAACTCCCTCGCTTACCAAGACTTTTGCAATTAATACCAATCTGCCTTAAAGCTGGAGCACACCTTCTTAAGGAATCTCCCAAACCTTTGGCTGTTCTAGGCCAACTATCACAATTGAAGGGCTTGTGTTTATCTAACTGTTCTAACAAGGCCTTTAATGGTAATTTTTGAGTTTCATAAGGATATTCCTGAAACCAATCAATCAATGCGGTTGCAACCGGGCTAGCATCGATTGTACGCGCAATAGATTCACTTCTTACCGTGTTGAAAGCATCTAAAAAAACCTCGGGCTGTAAATCAATAATCTTAGCTATGGCAATTCCTAATCTTGTAAATTCAATCAAACGAGGACAATCTTCGATTGGCAACTCAACCTCATTTAATCCATCCAAAGCTTTGGAAAAAATATCCAACAGTGCCCCAAAAATGATGGCATGGTTTTCTTCAAATTTATTCCAGACATCATTTACTTCAACTCGATGAGTAATAACAGGCGTTTCAATTGAAATTGTTCTATCAATTAAATCTTGGGCTGTTACTGAGGCACTTATACCATTTAATATTATCGGTCTTTTTACAGCCAACACCGATTCATCCACATCAGTATAAAGCTTGCGTTTTGCATACCCACCACCTGTCGATAAAATACAAAAAGCATCTTGCGCCTGAGAAGCTAGATAACTTATGTTTTCGTAGCTAACAAGCCAATTAACTCCCCCTGTAACGTAGATATCCTCTACAGTTTTAGGCGCCGCCCTTAAATTGCATGCATTAGGGTCAATCAGACTTCTTAACAACGACTGCGTCGTACTTTTGGCACTTCCTTGTTCACCAAGTATCTCAATAACAGGAAATGGCGTATCAGGCCTAAAACACTCGACAAGCCAACAAAGTACTAAAAGTTGAACATCTTGAGGAATATTCACAAGATCCCAAAATAAATTGAAATCACCCCCACCAACAGGTATGGGAAAAGGTCTCATGGATTCTGAACGAATAAATTTAATTGGTGCATCTGACAAAACCTCCCATTTGCCAGGAGTTACACAAATAACATCGCTACTTTTTGGGATACCCAAATCAATGTAATATGCATCATTGTGCTCAGCCACACGAATAAAAACATTTTCACATCGACCTTCAAAACGCCCAATGCCTGATAATGTGTTTAATGCTTCTTTAATTGATTGTTCGCGAGGTGATATTCCCATCATATTATAAAAGCTTGATACAACCCAATCCTTAAATACTCGACTTTCAATCTTTCTTGTTTCTTTAGTTACATTATCCTGAGCATAAACTATCGAATTTTCATCATGAAATAATTCTGCATTTTCCATGACAAAATTTACAATCAAGGAGGCTTGGTTCTCTCGCTTTTCCGAGTCTTTTTCAGTATTATTTGATTCAACCTTTTTGGATAGATCTATTAAGAATGATTCACTAATATCGTTAATTGTTGCCTCTGGATGCAGCTGACGCCAATCTATTGCATCCCCCTTTTCAGGTAACTTTAGCGCATCGGTATCCACCTGCCATAATTCACAACCAAGCTGGTATAGTTCTTTATAAACAGCAGCAGCATATCGTTTTCCAGACTCATCGTGATCTGGCCAAATCACA
>JAKFUY010000066.1 GCA_021732495.1 Legionellales bacterium
TTTTAATATATCACCTGTCTGGTGTTTTGTTGCATTTATAGGTACAAGTTTTTTACTTGTGGGCTGATGCGCGTGTATTATCGCGCTCTATAGAATCACTCACTTGAGCCTCTAATACTTGGTATAAAACGCTTTCAATCAGCTTCGCTAAACCATCAATATTGAAATCCGTCATCTCGAATTTACAGCATTTTACGGACATAACCGTATTGGTGGAGGATTAATACATTCAATTTAAAATCCTGGCAAGATCTCCACAACATGTGCAACCCATTTATTATTATCGGCTTTAATAATAGTATTCGTGCGGCCATACAATTTGAGATTTAAATGACACCCGGTTATCGAAGCCAACACTTTGTCGCAGTTGACCGAAAAATAGCTCCGATCGGTGGTGTAAATTTTCAAATGATTCTTAGACAACAATTTACCAAAAGGAACAGTGGTTTTTAGTACACCCTCTATTATCTTTTTCGGCAACGCATTAAAGTTTATAGTGATAAAAGCCAATTCAACCACCATAACCTCTTTTTTTCTTTGTGCCAACGGCACATTATTTCTAGCCTTATTATTATCGACAAGCATCAAAATAGCTCGATAATAGGTGTTGTCATGCTGGTTTTTTATAGCATAAATGGTTTGAATTAACGGCGTGCGCTGATAATATTTTTCTATACCTGTGGTCATCAATGGTTGCAGTAATAAGTAATTAAAGGGAGGTAATAAACAATCTTCGCTAACCTTGGTGCTTATTTTGTCCAAATTAGAGAGGCTTTTCATATTGTATTGAATGCTCTTTGATGGGTGAATTTCAGTTAATGATAAAGCTTGGGAAATGTTCAAAACAGCTACCACCACATAAAGACAGAGAATTTTGCGAATCATTTTTCCACTATTAAATTGAGGGCCTCTATTTTTAGCATGGATGAATGTGGAGAAGGGCCACGATATAAATTTTTTAGATATTATTTAAACAGCACTTTTTGTATTTTTTACCACTTCTGCATGGGCAATGTTCATTTCTCCCTATTTTAGGAGTATCACGAATAGTATGTGTTGGAATTATTGAAGCAGGTAAACTCTCAAGCCACTTTGGACTTGAAGAAATATCATTTTTGTTAGAGTCTCTAAAACAATGCCAATGTTCCATTTCAGCAATTGTATCCGTAATATATGTATAATAATCAGCAATATATTTTGGCTTGTCATGAGATAAACGTCGTTTTATATCAGTCATATCAATAACAAAGGTGTCAACTCTTTCATCTTGAAAGGCTTGCTGGATTTGGTCGTAAAATGGTTGCGGTAAAAAATCACAGCAAACCGTTACCAAATCGGTTATCTCCCCATTATCATCAGAAAAAGAAGGATGTGTAAAAAGGTTTTTCATATACCCAATAGTTTCATCAACATCAACTTGGCCTTCGTTGGCAAGGATTACCAAAGATTTTAATGCAGCTTTACGTGACCACTGGTTAATCTCGATATCTTCTATAAGACGCTTAATGGCTAACAAATCACCGTTATATGTTGAAGCAATAAAGCGATGTAAATCCTCAGTGATAGAATCACCAATTAGAAGGTCAATGTCATCTTCAGGTAACCGTGCCAGACGAATCATCGATTCAAAAGCGGTTTTTTCCTGAAATTGTGATAATAAAAAGACCGCAAATAAGTGACCAACAGCATTCTCCTCTAGGCTACTTTTATCTTCAATGGCTTTGTTCAAGCAACTGATTAATTTGGGAGTTATAGCGGATTGTTGGGCAATTGCTGCCTGGACAGCTTCTTTTGGAAAGCCATCGCCTAAGTAAAATAATTTATTCTCAATTTGTTCTATTGTTAGTTTTTCGCTGAATTCTTGCAAGATATGATTAGCCATGGGTTTAAGTCTTGGATAGTGACATGGATAGTTGGAAATTTCGGTGGCAGTTACCACAACCTTGATGGTGATATGGCTCCCCGGACAGGACTCGAACCTGTGACCTAATGATTAACAGTCATCCGCTCTACCGACTGAGCTACCAGGGAATTAGGGCTAATGTTAATGCCTTATTAATGGATCGTCAAGCATTTTTAACAAAATTTTCTAAACGATCCATGGCTTTTTCTAATTGCTGAATACTGGTTGCGAAAGACAGTCGAATACAACCCTCTGTCCCAAAAGCAGAGCCTGGTACAATAGCTAGACCTTGTGTTTCTAATAAGCGCTCAGAAAATTCCAAATCATTTTTCATACCACGTTGTTCGATAATCTTTTGCACGCTTGGGAATAAATAAAATGTACCATCAGCGGCTACGGTTTCTAGCCCAGGAATATTTTGCAAGCGACTTAGGACATAATCATGACGTTTTTCAAATTCTGCATTCATGCTGGCAACAACAGTTTGATTGCCTGTTAATGCAGCTACGGCTGCTTTCTGGGCAATGGAGCATGGATTTGAGGTTGACTGTGATTGTACAGACTTCATCTGTTCGATAAGTTTTGCATCACCAGCAGCATATCCAATTCGCCAGCCTGTCATGGCATAGGCTTTAGATACCCCATTTAATACAATGGTTCTTGATTTTAAGCGCGGCTCTGCATTGACAATATTGACGAAAGGTCCATTCCAGAGAATATGTTCATACATATCATCAGTCGCTACCCATACATTCGGAAACTCTAATAAAACGTGAGCCAAATCTTTAAGCTCTTGTAAACTATAGGCCACACCAGAGGGATTTGAGGGGCTGTTTAAAAAAACAAGCTTGGTTTTAGGGGTGATGGCTTGACGCAATTGCTGAGGGGATATTTTAAAACGCTGTGCAATATTTGTGGAAATAATAACAGGGACCGCATCTGCTAAAAGCACCATATCGGGATAGGAGACCCAGTAAGGCGCTGGAATGATGACTTCATCGCCTGGATTGAGAAGTGCCATACATAAATTATAACAACATTGCTTGCCGCCGGTGCCAACAATTATTTGATTCAAATGATAATCGAGTTGGTTTTCATGGAGAAATTTCTGTTGAATTGCTTTTTTAAGATCCATGATGCCATCTACAGCCGTATATTTGGTAAATCCTGCATGGATTGCGGTAATAGCCGCTTCTTTAATATGCAAAGGTGTATCAAAATCAGGTTCACCAGTACCTAATCCAATAATATCCTTGCCCTCGGCCTTGAGTTTTGCTGCTTTTTCAGCAACTGCCAATGTTGGAGATGGCTTGATTTTTTGCATTCTGGTAGCCAGTGTGATACCCATTTTTTTACTCCTGTGCTATAGTCATCTTTATGAAAGAATTGTTTAAAATTAGATCTGATTTTGTCCCGTCTGGGGATCAACCTCAAGCCATTAAAAAGTTAATACAAGGCATTGAAGACGGACTTTCCCGACAAATATTGCTGGGGGTCACAGGCTCTGGAAAAACATTTACCATGGCGAATGTGATACAACAGATAAGACGCCCTGCCCTTATCATGGCTCCAAATAAAACGTTGGCAGCTCAACTTTATAGTGAGTTTAAAACATTTTTCCCAGACAATGCTGTTGAATATTTTGTATCCTATTACGATTATTATCAACCGGAAGCATATGTCCCAGCATCTGACACCTTTATTGATAAAGATGCTTCTATCAATGAGCACATTGAACAAATGCGTCTGTCTGCAACCAAAGCTTTAATTGAACGCGAAGATGCCATTATTGTGGCAACGGTTTCTGCCATTTATGGTTTGGGTGATCCTCGAGCTTATTTGGGTATGGTATTACATCTTCCCTGTAAAGAACAATGCCCGCAACGTAAAATTTTAAAAAGACTGGCTGAAATGCAATATGTGAGAACACCATCAAGTTTGTCTCGTGGTCAATTTCGAGTGCATGGTGATATCATTGATATTTTTC
>JAKFUY010000184.1 GCA_021732495.1 Legionellales bacterium
ATCATAAGCGTATTTGATTGCCAGCTTCATGCCATGATGAATTTTACTGCCATCAATCTCATCGTACCCCCAGCGTTTCACATTAAGGAATTCGCGAATTTTTTGTCTATGCCGATATATACTTTTATTATTACTGCCATATCCCGGGGTTAACCGGTAGTGATATTTCAATGATTGGCGGATATGTATGATGATTTCCGATGGTATTGTATGCATCTCAACAAAATACCCTAATCGTTGAAAAGTTTTGAGCTGGATTGCTAAATTAAATCGAGACTTGTCAGTGTTTGCAGCGAGACTAATCATGTTGATTTCATCCGGTTGAACCGAGTAGCTTTGATTTAATTCAGCCGATTTTATTTTTCTTCTTTTGGGAAAACGTGGGTAGGCAGTTTTTTCGATGGCTGACATGGGATGACTCCTGGGTTGTTCCAAAAACAGGTGTTTCTGGGGCATGACGATGAGGTCTTGCTTTTAATGAGTAAACAGGAGAAAATTTCGTTCCATAACTAGTTCCAAATTAATTCGTGCCAAAATACACTATTATTCTTGTTTTTGGAATGTTTTTTTATGACAGGAGGTTGAATTGAAGTTTGGCTATGCTCGCGTATCAAAAAATGAACAGTGTCTCGATGTGCAAATTCAAAAATTGACTGCCGCTGGGTGTGATGAGATTTTTCAGGAAAAAATTTCCGGCGCAAAAGATGAACGGCCACAATTAAATGCGCTACTCGGTAAATTAAGAAAAGGTGATTCGTTATGTGTTGTTCGTTTGGATAGGCTTGGGCGCCGCATGATGAAATTAATCGAGTTGATTAATGATTTTAAATCCAAAGGAATTGAGTTTATTTCACTTGAAAATAATATTGATACTTCAACATCAATTGGGATGCTGCTTTTTAATGTCTGCGCTGCTTTTTCTGAGATGGAACGAGAATTGATTCGTGAACGAGTCAAGGCAGGCCTTGATTCTGCCCGTAATCAAGGACGTAAAGGGGGTAGACCGAAAGCATTGACCTATGAGAAAGCCGAGACAATCAAAGCACTACGTCAGGTGGATAAAATGTCAGTTAAACAAATTTGTGACACCATTGGAGTAAGTCGATCGGTGTTTTATCGGTGTATTAATCAAACCGTTGAGGTGTGATATGGCAGCAAGATCTGTTCTTCAATTTAAAGTCGCGTTGCTTGAAGTGGAGCCAGTTGTATGGCGACGCATCCAGATTACTGATTTATGTAGTTTTTGGGATTTGCATGTAGCTATCCAAGACGCCATGGGATGGACTGACTCGCATTTACATGAGTTTGAAATGAACCACTCCATTGAGAAGGGTAAGCAGTATTTAGGGATCCCTGATGATGGTTATGATGATTTTCATTCAACACTGCCTAGTTGGAATTATAAAGTCAGGGATTACCTGATTATAAACGACCAATTTATGTATAGGTATGATTTTGGTGACGGTTGGGAGCATCGTATTGAATATGAAGGCTTGCATGATAAAGAACCGGGCGTCAAATATCCTGTGTGTCTCGCCGGAGAGAACGCTTGTCCACCAGAAGACGTCGGTGGTGCTCCAGGTTATGAAGACTTCCTTGAAGCAATTAAAACACCACGCCATCCCGAACGCCAATCTTTATTAACTTGGGTTGGTGGAAAATTTGATCCGGAAAAATTTGACCCTAAAGAAGTTAAATTTGATAGTCCAAGCAAACGCTGGAAAATTGCGTTTGAGAGATAATGTTTTTTTATATATGAGTTTAAATGATTTGGTAAGGTCGTATTGATGAGTGCTATAAATACAATATTTGAACAACTCAAGCCATTATCCCTGTTTGAGTTGAATCGTTTAAGAAGTGCGATTTCTACAATAATGGATGATCCAGAAAAAAATTCAGCTATTAAACGGCATCTTAAGGTCGGCATGAAGATCACTTACTTTTGCAGTGATAAAAATGCGTTAGTTGAAGCCACCATTGAAGAAATTAGAAAAACTTGGGCTTCTGTTATTGATGCGTGTGATGGTAAGAAATGGAATATAAAATTTTATCTCATCAATCTTGAGGGAATAGATGTAAACATCAATCCAAGAAAATCATCTGGCGGGCTTGACAGAAATTCGCTAAAAGTAGGCGATAAAGTGGGTTGGCATTCCAAGTTAGGATATGACCTTTATGGCGTTGTTGAAAAACTGAATCCAAAAAAAGCACTGGTACGTTTAGGTGATGGAGAGCAATGGACGGTCTCTTATTCGCTATTATTTCTTGTAATGGATGGTGTGTCTAGTAATGGAGGGCGGCTGTGTATTGAAGGAGAAGTGATTCGTTGAAGGTAGAAACATATCATTTAAAACGGCTCTATGAAAAAACGCTACAGCCATTGTGTAGTAAGGGCTGTATGCCTGTTTTAAAAGGGAAGTGACCCATTTGCACTCGTATCTTGACTGCCCCCGTAATACTCAGCAGTGGTTAAGTGCAATTAAAGACAAAATAATCAACAAAGATTGGTTGGATCAATTACCCCAAGAATTTAGATAACTAGATAACTGAGTGTTAAAAAACTTGAAAAACATACACATTATGTGTATATTTAAGGTATGAAAAGTTCAGATATAATAAAAATAATTATAAAAGATGGTTGGATTCAATGTCACCAAAAAGGAAGTTATTGTCAATTCAAACATCCTTTGAAAAAGGGAAGGGTAACCATTCCTCATCCTAAAAAAGATTTGCCAATTAAAACGGTTATGAGCATATTTAAACAAGCACAAATTGAGTGGAGGGATATAAAATGAGATATCCTGTAGTGATTCATAAAGATGAATCAAGTGATTTTGGCGTTATAATTCCTGATATTCCAGGGTGTTTCTCTGCAGGAGATACATATGACGACGCCTTGAACAATGCTAGAGAAGCAATTGAGTGCCATTTGGAGGGGTTGCTATTAGATAACGAATCCTTACCAGTTGCTACATCGATTGAACAATGGATTTTAAATGAAGATTTAAAAGATGGTGTGTGGGCACTAATTGATATTGATTTAACTCAAATTTCTGGTAAAGCCAAAAGAATTAATGTAACAATTCCTGAGCGGATTTTAAATTTAATTGATCTTTATACCAAAAGTCATGCGCTTAAAAATCGTTCTTCATTTTTAACTGATGCAGCACTTCAGTATATTGAGGCGCATAAATAAACTGGTCTGATATCGCCACAGGGTTGAGCAGGTTAAGAGCGTTCTGAACGATTAGCATCATATGTCTGATTATCAGAATAATCAGACATAAAGTAGTAACCGTTCAGAACGTACACAACGTCATATATTTGGCATCACCGACAAATGAAATCCAAGCGATTGTAAAATTTCGTTCGTATTTCTTAAATAAGGATTTCCTGAAGTAGAAATTGTTTTATAAAGACTGCTTCTGCCTTTTGATGATTTTTCTGATAATTTTGTCATCCCACCATGCGCTTCAACAACATTTCTAAGTGCTTCTAAAAAACCGTCTATGTCGCCATCATCTAAAGCCGCATTCAAATATCCAGCCGCTTCATTAGGGTCTTTTAAGGATTTAATTAAATAATCATGATAATCAATACTTTTACCCATGATTCTCTCCTTCCAAATAATCTCTTAAATAATCTTTGGCCATTTTAATATCTTTGTTTTGAGTTTTTTTATCCCCGGCACCTTAAGAATCCCCTCATTTTTTAAATGCTCAACAAAAGCTCTGTCCAGTAGGGTTGTGTCATTAAAAGTTCATTGAAAACTGTCAATAACGCATCTTGTTCATGCGCTTTAAAGTTATTAAAACATTTGTAATAATAGATACCCTGGTTTAACAATGAGTGTGTTCGTGTCTTCACAGTATTCACCTTTA
>JAKFUY010000178.1 GCA_021732495.1 Legionellales bacterium
TCTGACATGGCATGATTTTTATTAATCGAAATGCGCAAACGATGTATTTTGTGGTATAGTGTCAACAACTTTATTTTGGAATATTTCATGAAAATATTTTGTACCCCTAAAGCACTGAAGTTTTTTCAAAACGACAAAAGAGGTCCCTCCACTCAACAACGGGTGAATAACTGGCTAGAGGCGCATGAAGTTAGCCCAGGACGGCCATGTATGTCTGGTCAGGTTGAGCATTTTCGTTTTCGTGAAACTGAACCTCAAATTGGATTGGATATTAATTGGGTCAGTTTTCGAATTAATGACGCTGGTCGATTAATTGGCGCTGTTGTTAATGTACCAGATATTGGTCTTTGTTTTTTTGCTTTAGATTGGGCACAAAATCATGATTTCCAAAACACACTCGTCGATAAAGCAGATTTAAGACAAAGCTATTTAAAATCGATAACTCCTTTTTTGAAGTCATTTAAGGAAATGGCAGAATCTTCGAAATCAGATAAGGCAAGTGCATCATCAAGTTCTGAAGCTGCTTTGCAACATTCAAATTCTTTTCAACGCATTGTGCAGCATCAAAAAGCTTGGATATCCCCAGATGTAACACAAATCAAACTCATGGATATGCCAATCCTTCAAGGTATGCTATGTTTTGCCCCACCTGGGGCTGGCAAGACCATGCTTGGCGTGCAGCGAGCGAAAGATTATATCAAGCAAGGTTTGACCACCGTCGCGATGTTCTCCCCAACACCACTGCTTGCTGAAACCCTTCGAATTGAGTTTGCAGAACAGGGGATGGCTGATAGCGTGCGTGTTCTAACATTTGAAGATGTATTGATGTTATCAGGGGAGGCTCAAGGACAGAAGAGGCTTGTTGATTTTGATTTTTTTAACCAATGGTGCGCAAAACGACCTAAAATTTTAGATAAACAAAATAGTCAAAAAAAAATATCTTTCAACACTGCGTTGACAGCAGGGGAATCATTGCTATGGCAAGAGTTTGAATATGTATTTATGCAGACACCGGATTGGCGAAGTCCATCAGATGCGTATTTGTCAGAATCACAGTATTGTGGATTAGGTGCAGAACAATCAAGAATTACCCTAGAGCAAAGGGCTACTATTTACCAATCAGTATTTGAACCATTTTTAGCAGATATTCAAACCAATCCCAAGTTATATTATCCACCCCTTAAGGCACATGAATTTTATCAACATGAGCTACCAGCTGAGTTAAAAGTTGATGCCCTGGTACTAGATGAAGTGCAAAAAGTACATCCCTGGGTGAGCGCTTGTTTTTTAAAATTATTGAAACAACCACTTGCTGCTGGCCAGTTTTTTATATGTGGTGATGCCCATCAAGGTGCTGAGTGTCAACAATTGCGCGTATCTGAAACTTTAACAAACTATCTTATCGGACAACAAGCCCAATTCTCAGTTAATCAATTATTAGTTAACTACAGAAGTTCACAGGCTGTGACCCGAGTAGTATTACAAATCCATGCCATTGAGATGGAACTTTTAGGTTCAATAGAGCGAGCGACACACCTATGTCCCAGGATAAATTGCGAGGCACAAGAAGGCAGTGTGGAGGTGATATGCGATGATGCTGACATTCAACAGCGGATTGCATCAGATCCCGAAGCTTATGTATTAATTCCTGATGAAAGCTATCGAGCAGCGGCAGTTCTGAGGTGGCCAGAAGGTCAGGTCGTTAGTCTTAGCGAGTTTTCTGGGCTTTCAGGTGACACCATTGTGATGTATGGCTTCGGAGAATTTTATCATGAAGACTTAAGGCTACTTTCTATTCATTTTAATGGTGAACTTCCTGGCGGGCATAAGAAATATTCTTATACGCGAAAAGATAATAATATTTCGCTACGCACTTGTTTACAGGCTCTGTATATAGCAGTTTCTCGAGCAATAATTAAACTTTATATTATCGATACTAATTTAGGTTTTCTCAAACAAATAGTCGATCATACTTCGGTTCGACCATTAGCTGACATTGCCACCTTTGTTTCTGAACCCGTGGCTATTAGAGAACCAACACCTCAAGAGTGGTTTGAACGCGCACGTAAAGACTTTAGGAATGGATTGAATGGACAGGCAAAGGCTATTTTGTCAGATGAAAGAAGGATGGGAGATGCTTGTCAGAAAATCAATGAAGCATTGCAATCTTTTGAGCTAGCCAACATTCTCTCTATGCCTTTTAAATACTATTTACCTCCCGAAGCTATAGTGAAACCTTGTCGTCACCAGTCTAAAAGTCGTGTTCAGGATGCTCATCCTATGGCTTTGCTAGAAAAAAAATATCAAAAATTTGTAAATCAATTTAGTGATCCAGATAAACTCACGACAGGAAATCTACAGAAAATAGTTGCGATGAAAGATAAAATTCCACAGTTGCGAGAACGTTTGTTGTTTATAGCTGAAGTAGGTAATAGCAAAGAGTCTATTTTTATAAAATATCTTGCAGCTAAGATGAATAAGCAATTTCTTGAGACCATGAAAAAAACCAAATTTTTAGATGAAATAACCTCGTTAGGTTTGAATCATTTGTCTCAAAGTGGGTCTTATCCTAATATGTCACTCGCATGTTTGCTCTTTGCCATGCCAGATGGCCGTGCATTACTTAAATCCTACCCTCGGTTAGTTGGTATGATAACCCCTGCTGATTTAGATATAATATTTCCAGGCAATAATGGAGAATCAGTCGAATCTTTGCTCGCTAGGTACAGAGTAAATTCACAAGCTGTTTCAAGCGCCAGTATATTTTCAGCAAAACCTACACTGTCTCTTGCAATCTCACCAATAAATGGGCCTTAACCTGCAATCAATTCTGAGGCACGTGATGTGAAGTGGCCCCCAAGGATGAGACAATGATTGCTGTGTTATTGCTACTTGTTCGAAAGTGCATTCCCTATACACAAATGATTTGAATTTCTCGATTCGATTTAGTATTGTCTTTACCAACATCACATCATCCTCATGCGCTATTTATTGTTTTTAGTCGAACCAATTAATAGCATAATTTGATGTGATGCTCTTCTTCTGGGATAGACCCTATTTTTTTTGGGCAGGACCAGCAGTCATCTCGGTTGCACCACCAGTTGCACCTGGAGATTTGTGATGAAATAAACATTGCTGAAATAAACATGTAGTAGATCGCAGGTTTCTGCTAAATTTAATCAGTGCTCTATTTTGTAGGGCGCTGTCCATGACACTCGGAATGTTCAATAAAAACAAAATGTCATCGCGAAGCTCTGGCTCTTTGATGACATCTCCCTGATTTGGCGCATATCGTTCGCAAAGGTTTTTTAAAAAATGACATAAAAGTTTTATCTCATTAGCGTCTGTGATATCAAAGACTGCATCAGGAGCGTCTTGTCCCAGGAGGGTTTTTTGAGCACGAAGTGCTCTTAACCTGTCGCCGACAAAGGGATTAACATAGGTGACAAACCAATTCCTTGGCGTTTGGGTGTAATCGAATACGCTTGGATATGCAAGAAGGAAATTAACAACATCTTGATGACCGCCATTGGCAGCCTCCCCCAATGCTCGGTACTGTCCAGCTGCAATCATATCTTGAACTTTCTCTGGCGCTAATTGTATCAGGTTCTCTATCATGTGCAGATGACCGAACTCAGCAGCATTCTTAAATGCTCTGTAGTCTTGAGCTGCAATCATTTCTTGAATTTTCTCTGGCGCTAATTGTATCAGGTTCTCTATCATGTGCAGATGACCGCCTTTGGCAGCCAGTTTAAATGCCCAATAGTCTTGAGCTGCAATCATTTCTTGAATTTTCTCTGGCGCTGATTGTATCAGGGACTCCATGATGTGCAGATGACCGCCTTGGGCAGCCAGTTTAAATACACGGT
>JAKFUY010000046.1 GCA_021732495.1 Legionellales bacterium
AGTGTCATCGAATTCAACGCCGACCATATAATAATAAGGGGCGATAAAATGTAATCCGACAAACGTTTTTGAATCAAAACGTGCGCGCAATTGTTCCTTCCTTGTTGGTCTTGCTTTATTTCCTGAAAGGATACTAACTGAAATTAGCGCTTCTGCCAATAGAAATCGGCATTTGTGCATGTCCCCGCAAGAAGAATTTACCAAAACTATTGGGAAATTCATCCTAATTTGTTATTATGTTCGATTAGATTTTATGATAAATTGATTATGAAAAAAACTTTGAAGCTATATTATCACCATTTACTACCGAAAAAATTCTTAACCTGGATAGCTTATATCCTTGCAAACTCAAAAATTGTTTGGCTTAAAAATTTTCTGATTTCGGATTTTTTAAAAAAACATGCTGTCAATATGCAGGAAGCTTTAGAGAAAAATCCGCTTACATATTCCTGCTTTAATGATTTTTTTACCCGTAAACTTGACCCCTCAGTTAGAACCATTTCCACCAGTCGTTTTGTATGTCCAGCAGATGGTGCCATTAGCGAAGCAGGCCCTATTCATCAAGACCTACTATTACAAGCCAAAGGCATTTACTATTCTATAGAAGGTTTGCTCAAAGGTAGTGCACAAGACTGCACACCCTATTTCAATGGCTCCTTTGTCACTATCTATTTATCACCCAAAGACTATCATCGTATTCATATGCCTATAGATGGGAAATTGGTTAAACAAATTCATATTCCTGGAAAACTATACTCTGTTCAGCCATTCACCACTGAAAACATCCCGGATATTTTTACTGAAAATGAGCGTTTAGTGCTCCATTTTGAAACATCAGAGGGACCAATGGTCATGGTGATGGTTGGTGCCACTATCGTTGGCTGTATAGGAACTGCCTGGCAAGGTGATCTGAAAAGACCCAAAAAACCGACAACCACCCAATGGGAAAAGCCCATTGAACTCAAAAAAGGTGAGGAAGTAGGATACTTCAAACTGGGTTCAACTGTGATTGTCATATTACCCCATAAATCCAATCCGCAGTGGATAAAATCATTACAGCCAGGGACAATCACATTACTCGGTGAAGCACTTGCCAATTAAGGTTGGTAAGTCGCTTCATTGTTCAGCTCCTCTTCTATTGTCGATAAACCGGGATAGATATTAGGTCTAGGAATGGTTAAAGTCATCTTTTCTTTAAATTGACTTTCAGACTCAAGCTGTTTTTTGAACATAGTATGCGCCCAGGGCCTAAGTTTAAGATAATCTACATGCCGCAATAACTGCCCTTGTAAGACTTTATCCTGAATCTCGACAATACCCTCTAACAACTGAGAACTTTGAGCATGCATAATTCCCCTGGCTCCTTGCTTTAAATATTGCAAAGCCCAAGAAATCCAATGATAGTCTGGCATAAATACATCGCCTTGCAAAATATAACAAGCTAATTGCATCATTGCAAATTGTGACTTTCGCAGTACAGATAACTGTAAAATTTCAAGTGCATCGTGAGAGATTTTAATAGTGGGAATATGGGATGGATATTTAGTCTCAAAATACTGAAAATATACAAATAACCCATCTCCATCAACGACTTTATGAATATTTTCTCGAACAAACTCCTCAAAAATAAAGGTCGCCTCTAAAAGTTGCATATCATCGCTTTGTTTATAAATTAAAAACCTTTCTATCATTTCGGTAAAATACCCCGGGCATAATTCCGGACTTTTCAGGTACTGTTCAAAACCAACATGGAATTGCTCAATCTCCTGCAATTGCAACTGTTTTTCAGTCACAGAAATCATATATAACCCCCATCAAATTATAGTTTCATTACGAAAGTAAATAATGATACCACGGCTGTTCACAAAAAATACATAAAAATATCTAGGCAAACAATTATTCATAGATTTTTTTAGACACTCAAGCAACTATATGAATAAAGTCAGGTTTTTATTTTTCAACCAAAACACTTGCAAATGTTATAAAAACCAAGATCAAAAATTGTGGGTAACTTTCTGCGCTTTTCAAATACAAATCGGACTTAATTAACGTAAATTTTTCAACGCATTGTTTTTATGATGTTTTTTTACTGTAGAAAAATTTTTAAACAGCATCTTATTCACAGATTCTGTGGATAAACCTGTAGACAAGCCGGTAAATATATGAATAAACTTCGTTTTTGAATTTTCCTGCCAAAAACCTTGCAAATGATCTAAAAACCAAGATCAAAAATTGTGAATAACTTTCTGCACTTTTCAGGAACAAATCGGACTTAATTAATATAATCTTTATAAGTTGCTGTTTTAATGATATTTTTTAACTTTAGGAAGATTTTTAAACAGCATCTTATTCACAGATTCTGTGGATAAACCTGTAGACAAGCCGGTAAATATATGAATAAACTTCGTTTTTGAATTTTCCTGCCAAAAACCTTGCAAATGTTCTAAAAACCAAGATCGAAAATTGTGAATAACTTTCTGCACTTTTCAGGCACAAATCGGACTTAATTAACATGTTTTTACTAAGATTCTGTTTTAATGATATTTTTTTACTGAAGGAAAATTTTTAAACAGCATCTTATTCACAGATTCTGTGGATAAACATGTAGACAAGCCGGTAAAGTCCAATTTTTTAACATAAAAAAACATTTGCGAATTATACTGGAAGGCTTAAAATAAGCCATCTCTCAAAAAATGTATGTATTAAATATGGAATTATCCTCACTTATACAGTCTTTACAAGACTGTATTTTTAAAGAACTACATCTCGATATAAAGAATCTTCCTCTAGAGTTCTATCAGGACTTGCATCAAGAACTGATAATTAAAGCCGGATTCCCAACACAAGCCTTTCAAGATATTAGCAAAAAACATTTGCCCAATACCCCTATCCATTGGCAGAGTCAAATTGTCCCCCATTTAACCCAACTTCCAGGATACGGTATTAAAAATATTCACAATGCCATTGCCATCGTGTCAGGAAAAGGTGGTGTTGGAAAATCAACAGTATCTTCTAATCTCGCCTGTGCCAGTGCTTTAATAGGTGCTCAAGTTGGATTATTAGATGCAGACATCTATGGCCCCAGCATCCCGACGATGATGGGAATTACAAGCAAGCCTATCCCTGTCGATGATAATCAATATCAACCCATCAAAAATCATGGCGTAGAATGCATGTCGATGGGATTGCTTCAAGAAGATGGACCCTTGATTTGGCGTGGCCCCATGTTAGCGAAAGCGCTAATGCAAATGATCAATCAAACGGCATGGTCAGCATTGGATTATCTATTCATTGATCTTCCTCCTGGAACCGGTGATATTCCTTTAAGTCTCACCCAAAAAATTCCTTTAAGTGGCGCCATTATCGTAACCTCACCACAGACCATTGCGACCTTAGATGCTGAGAAAGCACTACAAATGTTATTGCGTCTCAATATCCCCGTTTTAGGCATCATTAGTAATATGGCCTGGCATGAATGTGAAAACTGCCACCATCAATCCACTTTATTTGGCGACATCGGTGCAAAACAATTGGCTGAAAAATATGACGTTACACTTCTTGGAGAGGTTCCATTGCATCATCATATCCGAGAACAAGCAGACATCGGTCATCCCATTGCCACGCAATTGCAATCACCTCTGTTCAAAATTTGGCAACAAATTGCTTTAAATACCTTGATTGCGCTCGCCTCACGACCTATCAATACAAGCTCAAAGTTCCCACCTATCAGAACAGAATAATCATAATGGGCATTATTTATTCACTAGTCAAAAAATAATCAAAAAAGGTATAACCAAATCAACCGAATTGGTTTATTA